>DATLZL010000203.1:0-8553 GCA_035574035.1 Binatia bacterium
CGTGACGAACGGTGGGGCCGGCCAGGGTGCCATGGTGGCCATCTGGCGCAATGACCTGAACATCGACCTCCAGTTGGACCCCGCCGTCAATCTCGGGACCAACTGCACGAGCTTCACGCAGTGCATTGGCGAGGCGACTGAGGGAACCCTGCTCCAGGTAGACGGGTTCGCCGGTGACCGCGACGAGTTCTGGACGGCGGTTGTTACGGCACAGGGCGGTCTTGACGTGGGCACTGTAGCGGGTTTGGCGCCGAACACGCCTGTGGCCCAGTTCTTCGCGGCGCTGACCACCTTCGAGAACAACATCCCGGGCACCGGGAGTCCAATCCTCTTCATGAACATCTCGACCGGGCTCGAGTGCCCGACCGGCAACCTTACAGCTGATGGCTGCGTCGCTGGCCCGACGCTGAGCGGTCAGGTTCTCGGCGGCAGCGGGCTCAATTCGAACCTCGGGGCCTTCGCCCGCAGCGACACCGACGCCCAGAAGCTCACGGTACCGGCCCCGGCCACCCTGGCGCTGCTCGGCATCGGCCTGCTGGGGTCGGCCCTCGCACTCCGCCGCCGGCGGGTCTGAGGCCGCTCCTCACCGGATCGTTCGCACTGAGGCCCCGCGACCAGCGGGGCCTCAGTCTTTTTCGTCACCGCACGGCCCGTCGGTGGCGACGAGCACGTCGTGCACGCCGCGCCGCGGCGCCCGAGCCGACGGACCCGCCGCCCGGCCGATCCGGACGAGCATGACCGGGCGCATGCCGCGAAGGTCGAACAGCCGCCCGAGCCGCGCGCGGAGATCGGCGAGCTGGGCCGCCAGCAGCCGGTCCGGTACCTCCAGGAGGGTGAGAGTGCCCACTGACAGCGGCTGGACCGCCAGGCCGAGCGCCGTGGCTTCGAGCCACATGCGTTCCATGGCCTCTCCCGCGTGCAGCCACCCTCCTGGCCCGGTCCCGGAGGTGGCCAGGAGGGCGACCGCTCCCGAGCGCATCACGGCCAGGTACGAGTGAAAGGCCATGAGCCGGGTCAGCCCCAGGCGGTGCAGCCGGCGCGCCCGGCCCCACGGTCGGGCCAGCCGCAGCACGGCCTCTCCGAGCGCGCCGGCCTCGAGCACCGGCAGCGGGAGCCCGTCCGAAGGCGGCGGCCCTGCTCCGGGGAAACGGATCGCCCGGAACAGTTCCTCGTGAAAATCCCGCCGGCGGTACCGGAGACCGTCGGCCTCGAGCACGAGCCGCGCGCACGCTCGCACGACCCGCCGGTCGGTCTCGACGCGGATCTCGACCGATTCGATCCCGGCGGCGGACCCGGCCAGCCGCCGTTCCGCCAGCCCGCCAGGTGGCGCCAGGGCGTAGGGCCGGCGGTTGGTCGTGCGCGCGGCGACGAAAGGGTAGAGCGGATCCTCCCTCGGCGTGCGGGGCTCGAACGTCAGCCGGGCCACCAGGTGAGGTCGTTGCCCGGCCGGGAAGTCCTGGCGCTCGGGCTCGAGCCCCAGCGCCCGGGCCGCCAGCGCCAGGTTCTCGAGGGCAGCCCCCACCGCCAGCAGCGAGGCGCGGTAGTGGATGTCGAACCGGAGCGCTCGCTCGACGTCGTGGTACACGTCGAGCCGCCCCTGGTGGTAGTGGAAGCGCCACGGCTGGCCGTTGTCGGCCGACGGCGCCAGGGTGGCCGCCCGGACGAGGCGCTCCAGCGCGAATCGGTCCACGGCCCGTGCCGCGTTACACGCGCGCTGCCGCGATCGCCGCTCGGAGCGACGGGTTCGTCCGGAGCACCCACCAGCGCTTCAGGCGCTGGACCGGGTGCCGGTTGCCCCACCGCAGCCGGCCCTTCCTGTACGTCTGCACCAGGGGGTCGAACTGAAAGAAGTACGGCGCCGCCCGGGTCGGCCGACGCCGCAAGACGAGGTTCGCCACCTCCGTGCACACGAGCACGGCCGCCAGCAGACACGCCGACCCCAGGGACGGCGCCTGCCGCCCCGAGAGGTCGAGCGCCGACGGCGGGAAGTACTTGAGGTGGGCGAGTCGGGGCGCCAGCCCCAGGCCGAACTGCACGAGTTGCTCGGGCAACGTCATGCCGGGCCGCAGATCGAAGTAGTCGTCGAAGCTCATGCCGTCCGGCGTGAAGACGTGCAGGGTGGCCCCGAACCCGATCGGGGCCGCGGTGAGCGCCGGCACGCGGTGCTGCCGGGCCCGACGGAAGAGCAGGCGGCGCGTGTCCATGTTGAAGAAGTCCACGCCGTCCACCGCCGCCACCGCGCCGTCCAGAAATTCGTCGATGTTCGACTCGTCTACGCCCGCGGGAAAGAGCCGCAGGTCAGCCGTCGGGTTGACGGCGCGAATCGCTTCGGCCATGACCTCGACCTTCGGGCGGTTCAGGCTGGTCACCGTCGCGCCCACCTGGCGGTTGAAGTTCGCGAGCTCGAACCGGTCGAAGTCGGCGAGCGCAAACCGCCCGATGCCGAGGCGGGCCAGCGCCAGCGCGTGCACGCCGCCGACGCCCCCGAGGCCGGCGATGGCCACCCGCGCGGCCCTCAGCCGCGCCTGCTCTTCGGGCGACACCAGCCCGATGTTCCGGCAAAACGCCTCGTCGTAGAGGAACGTCCCGGGCGGCCCCTGGAGCGCCGGCCCGGCCGTCGTCGCGGCAGCGATGATCATGTCTCCCCGACCAGCATAGACGGCCCGCGACGATTCACGGATAGACTTTGGCGCGCCGTGGGCTGTCCGCCCGCTGACGTCGGTTGACAGTCCTGTGCGGCACGCGGACGCCGCCGCCCGACGCGAGGGCCGATTCGCCGCGCTCCGCGCGGGCCCGAGTCCGGGCACGCGCGTTGCTGCCGTCGCCCGCTTCCGCCTGCTCCGCCCGGGAACGACCCGGGAGGTGCTCATGCCCAACACGATCCGTCAGCGGAACCGGACCGGGCTCGAGGTCCGACTCGCCACCTCGACCGACCAGCTCGACGCCGCCTTCCGGCTCGTCCACGACCAGTACGTCGCGCGGGGGTACATGGCGCCCGCCCCGTCGGGACGCCGCGTGAGCCTTTTCAACGCCCTGCCGGGGACGAAGGTCTTCGTCGCCTGCCGGCACCGGCGCCTGCTGGGCACGGTGAGCCTGATCCAGGATTCCCCGCACGGCCTGCCGATGGACGAGATCTTCCGCGCGGAGCTGGACGAACTGCGGGCCACCGGCCAGCGCCTCGGCGAGGTCTCGGCGCTCGCCGCGGTCGGCGGTGGGAACGGGTTCGCTCTCATCCTCCGCCTGGTCCGCATGATGGCGGTGTACGCGGCGGACGTCGCTCGACTGGACTGGCTCTGCATCGCGGTGAATCCTCGCCACCTCGGCTTCTACCGGAAGGCCTTCGCCTTCGACCCGTTCGGGGCTCAGCGACGATACCCCCGGGTCAACGACGCACCTGCGGTCGGTCTCCGGCTCGACCTCGAGGCCTTCCGCCGCCAGACGCTGCCGCTGCCACCGCCGGTGGCGAGGGTCATGTTCTCCCGTGCCGCCCGCCGGGCGATCCTGGCCTCGCTCGGGCGCGACCTGCCGCGCTCGGTCATGACTCCCGACCAGTTCGCCCGCTTCTTCGGCGACCACACCTCGTCCGCCGCCCGACCGGGGTGCGGCGTTGTCGCGGCCACGACACCGGTCTGGCACGCCGGTGTCATGGTGCCCCTCGCCCGCAGCCTCCACGCCGCGCACGGCCCCGCCCGGTCAAACGCGCCGGTGCATTAGCCGGCGCCGGCTGGAGCGACCGCTCTGGTACACGCCTTGCTCGTTTGCACCAGCGGCCCCTTACCGACCAAAGGCAAACCAGTCGCGAGGCTGGGACGCAAAGCCGCGGGTCAGGACGCCGGGTCCGTGACTGCCGGGCTACCGAAGAAGAGGGCTGCGTGGAGAGCATTCGTGTCAGCGCCGTCGCGACCAGCGCCGTCACCTTCGGCCTGGCCAACGGCTTCCGGGCGTTCGACCAGGCCTTCCGCCTGGTCCACGACCAGTACGTCCGACGGCACTATACTGCCCCTCACCCCTCCGGCCGACACGTTCCCGCGCGTCATCGGCTGGGCTGCAGCCGCGTCTTCGTCGCCGAGGCCGCCGGAGACATCGTGGGCACGGTCACCCTCATCGAGGACTCGGAGGCCGGGCTTCCGATGGACGAGATCTACGCCGGGGAGCTGAGGCCGTTGCGACGGGCGCGGCACCGGATCGCCGAGGTCTCGTCCCTCGCCACCCGACCCTCGGACCGGGCCGCGGCTCTGGAGGTGCTGATGGGGCTGATGCGGCTACTCGTGATCTATGCGGCCGAGCTGGCGTGGCTCGACGACCTCTGCATCGCCGTCAACCCCCGTCACGCGCCCTTCTACACCCGGGTCCTGCAATTCCGCCCCTTCGGCCCGCTGCGATCGTTCCCCCGGGTCAACGGGGCGCCGGCTGTGGGCTTGCGGCTCGAACTGGACCTGGTCCGGAACCTCATCCGGATCGGTGAGTCCGGACATACCTTCCGCAACGAGGTCTACCGCTTCTTCTTCGCCCGGTCCAACGTGCAGGAGGCGGTGCGCCGCCTGGTCTCGACCCTGCCGGGCTCGGTCCTCACGCCGTCTCAGCTCGCCGCCCTGACCGGCGAGCCGGACAGCCGGGCGGGGTCTTCGCGGACCGTTGCCGACCCGGTGCTGGCGGTCGAAGCCAGCGCATAGCCGGACCGCCGGCTAGCCCCCGATCTCCTTCAAGACCTCGCGCGCGCGGTCGGCGCCCGAAAACTTCGCGTCGACCGCCAGCGCGCGCCGCAGCGCATACACGGCGTCGTTCGTCCGGCCCAGGCGGTAGTACGCCATCCCGAGGTGGTAGTGGATCGCGGCGTTGTTCGACGCCCCCTCGGCGGCTTTGGCCAGCACGGTGGCCGCCTCCTGGTACTCGCCCCGCTGATAATGGACCCAGCCCAGCGTGTCCATCACCGCCGGATTGTTCGGGACCAGCTCGTTGGCCTTGCGCGCCAGCGCCAGCGCCTCGTCCAGGTCCTGCCGACGCTCGGCCAGCAGGTAGGCCAGGTTGTTGTAGGCCGGAGCCTCTTTGGCGTTGAGGCTGATCACCTTCCGGTAGCCGGCGATGGCACGGGTGTAGTCACCCTTCTGCTCGTAGGCCGACGCCAAGGTGAAGTGGGCCAGGACCAGGTTCGGGGCCATCGCCAGCGCCTTCTGGGCCGCCTCGATGGCCGGGTCCGGCTTCCGGTCGCTCAGGTAGAGGCTGGCGACGATCGCGTGCCCGAGCGCGCTCGGCTGCGCGGCCACTGCCTCCCGCGCCCGGGCCAGGCCCTCGGCAGTGCGCCCGACCTGACCGTAGAGCCTGGCCAGCCAGAGCTTGACCGCCGGCAGGTTCGGGTTCACCCGGAGCGCCGTTTCGAGGTTCGCGATGGCCTCCTCCCGGCGACCGCGGGACTCGTTGTAGCCCGCCAGCATCGTCAGCGCTTCGGCGTGGTTCGGGTTGGTCTGCAGCACCGCCTTCAGGTGTTCGGCGGCCTCGTCGGGCTTGCGCTCGGCCATCCGCAGCCGGGCCAGCATGAAGCGGGCCGGCACGAAGCCCGGGGAGAGCTCGACCACCTTCCGCAGCTCGGCGTCCGCGGCCTTCACGTCTCCCGACGCCGCCAGGGCCACCGCCAGGGCGTGGCGGAGCCCGACGTTCTGCGGTTGCTTGTCCAGGGCCTGCCGGAGGTCGGCCACGCGCTTGGCGAGCAGTTGCTCGTCAGGTTTGGTCCCTGACAGGGCGGCCAGCTCCAGCCGCGCCTCCACCATCTCGGGGGCCAGGGCCAGGGCGGCCTCGTACGACTTCTTGGCGGCCGCCACGTCGCCCCGGAGCGCGTGCGCCCGCGCCAGGTGATAGTGGGCGAGGGCCAGCTTGGGGTTCTGTCTGACCGCCTGCTCGAACTCCCGGACGGCCTGGGCCGGGTCGGCCTTGCCGAGGTACGCCAGGCCGGCGATCAGCCGGGCCTGGACCAGGTTGGGGTTGGTCCTGAGCAGGGCCTGGGCCCGGGCGATGGCGTCGTCGTAGCGTCCCCGCTGCACCAGCAGGTCGGCGAGCGCGAGCTCGACGCCGGGGACCGGTGTGCCGCCCTGCGTCAGCGGCTCGAGCGCGGCGATGGCCTGGTCGTACTGCTGGCTCCGGGCGTGGAGCGAGGCCAGCAGGAGCGCCGCCGGCACGTTCCGGGGGTCGGTCTTGAGCACGGCCTGCAGGTGGGTCACCGCCTCGGCGTCCTTGCGGGCCGCCGCCAGCAGGCGGGCCAGGGCGAAGCGCGCCGGCGCGTAGTCCTCCCGGGCCTTGAGGACCGCCCGGTACTGCTGCTCGGCGCGCGCCGGCTGACGGTTCGCCTCGTGCAGGCGGCCGAGCAGCGTCCCGAGGCGCAGGTCGCCCGGAGCCCGGGCCACCGCCTCCTCCACGAACTTCACCGCCTCGCCCGCGCGGTTGGCGCGTACGAGAGTCCAGGCCTTGGCCGAAATCGAGGCGAAGTTCTTCGGGTCGGCCTGGAGCGCCCGGTCGTACTCCTCGAGCGCCTCCTCGGGCTTCTTCTCGAGGTTCGCGATGTGGCCGAGCGCCAGGTGTCCTGGCACGAAGCCCGGGTCCACGTCCACCGCCCGGGCGTAGAGGTCCTCGGCCCTGCGCAGGTCGCCCCGTGCGAGGTGGACGCCGCCCAGGAAGGCGTAGGCGTTGGGGTTGCTAGGGGCCAGTTTGAGGGCCGTCTCGCCGGCGCGGAGCGCGGCGTCCACGCGACCGAGCAGCAGCTGGGCCCGCCCAACCTGGAGGTGGTATTCGGGCGACCGCTCGAGCGGGCGCGCCAGCCGTTCCAGCTGCTCCAGGGCCTCCCGCCCCCGCCGGGCCTGCACGTACGCGGTGCCGAGGGCGTAGCGGGCGATCACGTTGTCGGGCGCCTGCTTGACGACCTCCTGGAACTGCTCGATGGCCTGGTCCGGGCGGTTGGCGCCGAGCAGGGCGTAGCCCAGGAAGTACCGGCCGGCGGTGAGGCCCGGGAAGCGCTGGACGAGCGGGCGGAGCAGGTCCACGGCGGGCTCGTGCCGGCCCAGGCGGACGTAGAGTTCCCCGAGGGTGAGCACCACGCGCGGGGTCCACGCCGGGCGAGGCAGGGACTCGAGCTCGCGGGCGGCGTCCTCCAGCTTGCGGTCGGCGGCGTGGAGAGCGGCCATGGCCAGACGCACCCGGGGGTTCTCGGGCTCGGCCGCCCGGGCCTCTTGCAGCGCCCGGGCCGCCTCGTCGCGCCGGTCCCGACGGAACAGCACCGTGCCCAGGCCCACCAGGGCGTCGGCGTACTTGCCATCGGCGGCCAGGGCCGCCCGATACGCCTGCTCGGCCTCGTCGAGCCGGCCCAGGCGGAACAGGGCGTCGCCGTGCGCCTTGTGGACCTCGCGCGGGGCGCCGGGGCTCGCCGCCGCCTGGCTCAGCAACTCGAGCGCTTCCTTCGCCTGTCCCTTGCCCACGAGGGCCGCCCCGACCGCGTAGAGGCCGGCGGGGTTGGCCGGATCCTGGCGGCGGATCGCCTCGCCCTGCTCCTGGGCCTCGTTCCACGCCTCGAGCGCGAGGAAGACGCGGGCCAGGTCGGCGCGCGCGGCCAGGTTGCCGGGCTCCAGGTCGATCGCCCGCTGGAGCTCGCGCACGGCGTCGCCGTACCAGGACTTGGCGGCGTAGGCCCGGCCGAGCGCCTGCAGGGCGGGGACGAACTTCGGGTCGATCTGCAGGGCGTTCTTGAGCTCGATGACGGCCTCGTTGTACTTGCCCTGCGCGAGATACTGCGAGCCCCGGTCCAGGTAGCCCTGCTTCTTGGTCGCCGGGTCCTGGGCGCACGCGGGGGCCAGGACGGCCACCGTCAGCAGCCCGACGACCCCGACGAGCCGCGCTCCCAGGGCTAGTGCACCCGACTCACGCGACCAACCTCGACCCATCCACGGCACCTCGGCGGGCATGTGGGGTGACGACGGGGAAGCAATGCACCGCTCGGATACCGTAGGCCGCGGTGGGCGCCCCGTCAAGGCATTCCTGCTACAATTCGCGGCCATGAAGTTCCTCTGCCTGGACTGCGACGAACCGATGAAACTGCACGGCACCGAGGGGCCGCACGAGGGCTCCCTCACGGTGACCTTCCGCTGTCCCACCTGCGGCTTCCGAGTCGCGATGCTGACCAACCCCTTCGAGACCCAGATGGTCCGGAGCCTGGGCGTCCACATCGGGTCGCGACCCGAGTCCGCCGGGCCCTTCGCGCACCTGCGGGCCTCGCTGGCCGGGGCCCGTCCTGATGCGTTCGCGCCGGTCGGCCCCCCGAACCCGGGGCCCCCGGCCGCGGGCGGTTCCGTGCCCCCTGGCGACCCCGCGTCGCTCGCCGGCGCGGCCGGGACGCCGCCCGGTGAGTCCGGTAGCGACGGGACGCCGGGGCCGGGCGCCGGGGGCTGCCCGTTCGCCGCGGCCCTCGGGGAGGGCACGACGACCGCTCCCCCGGCCGGCGTGTCGTGGACGCCCGAAGCCGAGGCCCGGCTGGCCCGCGTGCCCGAGTTCATCCGCCCCATGGCGCGGCGGGCG
>DATLZL010000204.1:0-2084 GCA_035574035.1 Binatia bacterium
CGCGCCGCTCAGGGCGCCATGGTGGGCGAGCGCGCGCACGCACTCCTCCAGGAAGAAGGGGTTGCCCTCGGTGCGGCGCACGAGCGCGCTCCGCAGCGGCCCGAGCTCGGGGGCCGTGCCCAGCAGGACGTCCAGCAGAGCTTCGGCGTCGCGGCCGCCCAGGGAGGTGAGGGCGAGGCGCTCCGAGGCCCGGCGGCCGATCCAGCCGTCGGCGGGGCCCGGCCGGGCGGTGACCACGAGCAGGACGCGCTCCCCGGCGATCCGCTCGGCGACGTCGTCCAGCACGGCCTGGCTGCCGGCGTCCATCGCGTGGACGTTCTCGAACACGGCCACCACGCCGCCGGCCCGGCTCTGCTCGACGATGAGCTGGACGATCGCACGGTGGAGCAGGCTTCGCCGTCGCCTGGGCTCCAGCCCGTGCACAGGGCTGTCGGGTGGCAGCACGTCCAGCAGGGCCAGAAAGGCCGGGACGAGCGGTTCCAGGCCGCGCTCGCGGGCGGCGCGCGCCACGCGCTCGCGCCGCGCTGCGACGTCCGCGGGCTGGTCGAGGTCGAAGGACCGTCGCAGCAGGTCGGTCGCCCACGCGTAGGGAACCGGGGTCTCCCAGGTCGGTGGGTCGCTCACCAGCACCACCGTTCCCTCGGCGCGCCGACGGGCCAGGAACTCGCTCACCAGCCGCGACTTGCCCACCCCGGCCTCGCCCACCAGGGCGACGACCTGGCCCTGGCCCGCCGCCGCGCGCGCCCAGGCGGCGGCCAGGCGCTCGAGCTCGTCCCGGCGGCCGACGAACGGGCTCAAGCCGCGGGCGGCCGCCGCGTCAAGTCGAGACCGCAGGGGACCGGGCCCGGTCACCTCGAAGATCTGAACCGGGCGGGCCAGGCCCTTCACGGCCGCCTCGCCGCGCGGCAGGAGGCTGACGTAGCCCTCGGCCAGCCGGGCGGTGGCGGCGGTGGCCAGCACCGTGCCCGGCGCGGCCAGCTGCTCCACGCGAGCCGCCAGGTGGGTGGTGTGGCCGACGGCCGTGTAGTCCAGACGCACGTCCCCGCGCAGGGCCCGCACCACGACCTCGCCCGAGTTCAGGCCGACGCGGATCGCCACCGGCGCCGCCGACGGGTGCTCGTGCGCGTAGCGCCGGACCGCCTCCTGCATCCGGAGCGCGGCCAGGCAGGCCCGCACGGCGTGGTCCTCGCAGGCGACCGGCGCCCCGAAGAGGGCCATGATGCCGTCGCCCAGCACCTGGTTCACCGTGCCGCCATAGTGGTGCACGGCCTCCAGCAAGCGCTCCAGCACCGGGTCGAGGATGGCCCGCGCCTCCTCGGGGTCGCGCTCGGCCAGGAGCTCCATGGAGCCCTTCATGTCGGCGAAGAGCACCGTCACCTGCTTGCGCTCGCCCTCGGCGTCCCGGGACGTGAGGGGCCGCCGGGCGCCCGCGGCCGGCTCCGCGGCGCCGGTCGGCTCGGTCCCGAGGTCGACGCCGCAGTCGCGGCAGTACCGGGCCCCCGGGCGGTTGGCCGCCCCGCAGGCAGGGCACACGGCGCCGAGGGGCGCGCCGCAGCGGTCGCAGAAGACGGCCGGGCGCGGCGAGCGGGCGCGGCAGGACGGACACCTCGGCACCGGCACCTCCTGGGCGGGCCGGGGCGCCGCGCGGCCAACGGCGCCCCGGCGCGGGACGATGCGGACTCTAGGAACTCGAGCCGGCCCTGTCAACGGGCGGGACTGTCAAGAGCGCCGACACTGGCGCTCACGAGTACATCGCGTATAATCCCCGCCACTCTTCGACGCCTTCGGGGGCGGTGATGGCGATGGTCGGTCGGGCGCTCGTCGGGTTCGCGTGGCTCGTGCTCGGGCTCGCCGCGCCGATCGCGGCGCGGGCGCAAGCGGTCAAGGCCGGGGTCGTCACCACGGCCGAGGGGCACGTCACCGTGCGTCGCGTCGTCCTCCCCCAGCCGGTCCCGCTCCGGTTCAAGGACGACGTCTTCCTGCAGGACACGGTCACCACCGGTGACCGCTCGCTGGCCCGCCTGCTGCTCGGCGGCAAGGCGCTGGTGACGATCCGCGAGCGGTCGGCCCTGACGGTCACCGAG
>DATLZL010000205.1:0-6906 GCA_035574035.1 Binatia bacterium
AGGTAGCGGGCCAGCGCGTCGGGGTCGATCCTCGCGTCATGCATGGCGTCGTCGTCCCGGCCGGGCATGCCGGCCTCAGGCCGTCGCGGCCTCGCGCGCCCTCACGACCACCTCCAGCTCGCGCTGGCGCTCGACCAGACGCTCGCTGTACCGGACCGGATAGGGAGCCGGGTCGCGGAGCCGCCGGACCTCCGCCGGCAGGGCGGCGACCTCCCGCGCGCAGCGCTCCCGGATCGCGTCGAGCGCCGGGAGCGGCTCCGCCAGCCGCCCGCCCTCCATCACCGTCCGGAGCAGAGGCTCGGCACCGGGCGGCGCCGGCTCCTCGCGCAGGGCCAGCCGGTCGTGATCGAGGGTGCCGTCGGCCCGTCGCCAGCGCCACACCTGCTTCTCGCCCGTCCAGGTGGCCTTGCCCGTGCTCAGCTTGAGCACGTCGCGTCCGGCGTAGCGGACGATCTTGTAGGCCATGTCCAGGTAGGGCGCGTCCGCGGAGACGTTCATGCGGGTGCCGACCCCGAAGGCGTCGACGGGCGCGCCGGCCTGGAGGATCTCCTCGATCGTCTCCTCGTCCAGACCGCCGCTCGCGAAGATGCGCACGGACGCCAGGCCGGCCTCGTCCAGGATCCGGCGCACGGCCCGGCTCAGCTCGACGAGGTCGCCGCTGTCCAGGCGCACGGCGGCCAGGCGTTCGCCGCGCGCCTGCATCTCGCGACCGACGGCCACCGCCTTACGGGCGGCCGCCAGGGTGTCGTAGGTGTCGAGCAATAGCGTGGTGGCGTCCGGGAAGGCGCGGGCGAAGGCCCGGAAGGCGTCGACCTCCCGGGGGAACGCCGAGACGTAGGAGTGCGCCATTGTCCCGGCCGGGAGCATGCCGTAGCGCATCGCCGCCAGCACGTTGCTCGTCATCGCCGCGCCCGCGATGTAGGCGCACCGGGCGGCCTTGATGCCGGCGTCGAGCCCGTGGGTGCGGCGAAGTCCAAAGTCCACGACCGGGCGACCGCGGGCGGCCAGCACCGTGCGGGCGGCCTTGCTGACCAGCACCGTTTCCAGGTGGCAGAGGTTCATGACCGCCGTCTCGACCAGCTGGGCCTCGATGAGGGGGGCGGTGACCTCCAGCAGCGGCTCGTCCTCGAAGACCACCGTACCCTCCGGCACCGCGCGCACGACGCCGGTGAAGCGGACGTCGGCCAGGAAGTCGAGGAAGTCGGGCGGGAAGAGACCCAGCGAGCGCAGGTACCGGAGGCCGTCCTCCGAGAACTCGAAGGCCTCGAGGTACCGCAGCACGGTCTCGAGCCCTGCGGTCACCAGGAACCCGCGGCGGGGCGGCAGCCGGCGGACGAAGAGGCTGAAGGTCGCCGGCTCGTGCATCCGCTCCCGGTAGTAGGAGGCGGCCATGGTCAGCTCGTAGAGGTCGGTGAACAGCGCCGCGTCCCGGAGGGACACGGCGTCCGAGACGAACACGCCGCCGGCGCAGGTCGTCACGGTACGTGCCAGCGCCCCCGGCCGACCGCCCGCACCGCGTCCTCGCACAGCATCAGGTGCCGGACGTCGGCGGCCGGGAGCACCACGTCCGCCTCGCCGATGCGCCCTCCGGGCTCAACGGACGTCGAAGGATGCCTCGACCTGAGCGGTGTCATGCCACTCGGGGTCCGGCTGCACGCCGGGTGCCAGCCTCCGGGGGCACATCGACCCAGCGTTGCGAGCGGGATCGAACCCCCGCGGCCAGGCCGGCGTCCCAGCGACGCCTCACTGCGGCCCGCTCGCCCCATGGGGGCTCCTGCTGCGGCGGCTTCGGGCCGAGACCTCGATCCCGAAGGCTGGCAACGGCGTTGCACCCGGCGCGGCGGCATCGGAGGTCGCGGGGAGGGGAGTCGTTGCGAGACCGAGGACGGCGGTGGGCGATGATCCTGGCCGGTGGTGAGGGCGTGCGCCTGCGTCCCCTGACGAGGGCGATCACCGGGGACGATCGTCCCAAGCAGTTCTGCCCGCTCTGGCGCGGTGAAACCCTGTTGGACCAGGCTCGCCGGCGTGTCAGCCTCGAGGTCGACGCAGCGCGGACCGTCCTGGTGCTCACGCGCCGGCACGAGCGCTTCTATGCCCCGCTCCTGCCCGGCATGTCCCCCGCGTCCCTCGTCGTGCAACCCCAGAACCGGGGGACGGCGCCCGCCATTCTTTACGGGCTCTTCCGGATCGCCGACACCGACCCCATCGGTTCGGTCGCGATCGTCCCGTCGGACCACTACGTCTCCGACGACGCGGTCTTCATGGCGCACGTGCGCGCGGCCTGGGAGGCGGTGGAGCGACTTCCCGACTTGGTCGTGCTGCTCGGCGTCGAGCCCGACGCCCCGGAGCCGGATTACGGGTGGATCCAGCCAGGCGAGCCGTTACCCATCCCCGCGCTGTACCGGGTCGCGGGCTTCTGGGAGAAGCCGCCGGCACCGCTCGCACGCCGGGTCATGGAGGCCGGCGGCCTCTGGAACAGCTTCGTGACCGTCGCCCGCGTTCCCGCGCTCCTCGGCCTCGTCCGTCGCGAACTGGCCCACATTTACGCGGCACTCGAGCCCCTCCGCAACGCGCTCGGGAGACCGGACGAACCGGACGCGGCCGCGGACGCTTACGCGCGCATCCCCTCGACCGACTTCTCCCACTCCGTGCTCGGTCGGGCCTGCCCGAACCTGGCGGTGCGGCCGGTCCGCGACGTGCGCTGGAGCGACTGGGGGCGCCCCGAGCGGGTCCTGGCCACGCTGGTCCGGGCCGGCATCGAGCCCGGCTGGCTGCCCGCGGCGGCCTCGGTCTGAACGCTCCGCCTGACCCGAGCCCGTGCGCCAACAGCCCGGCCGCCTGGGCCGGCCCCGTCCGCGGGTCCCTGCGTCAGCGCCGAACGCTGACGCCCGGCGCGGCGGCGGACTGGTGGTCCCCGCTCACCCCGCGGCGGCTGCGGCCCACCGGGGACACCGGCGCCGCACCCGCGCCGTCACCGGAGCGACCCGAGAAACTCCGCCAGGGCGGCAACCTCCTCCTTGGTGAGTTCGAGAACCGGCATGTGGGCGCCCGGTCGTACGCTCTCCGGGTCACGAAGCCATCGGCGCAGGTCGGATGCCGAGTACCGTCTGCCGATCCGCGACAGGTCGGGACCGATCGGGGTGCCGACCCGCCCGATCGTGTGGCAGCCGTAGCAGCCCTGCTGCACGAAGAGCTGAGGCCCGCGCTCAGTGGCGGCGCCCTGGGCCAGGAGAATCACCGCGAGCAGGCCGACCAGGGCGGACCGGCAGGTCGAGCGTGTCATCGGGGCGTGTCCGGCGCCGGCGCCTCAACCCGTGGCGGGCAGTCGTTCCGCCGCCCCGAGACGCTCGAGGATCGCCAGGACGGCCTGGTCGCTCACGGGCGAGAAGTCCACGCAGTAGGCGCCGACGGCGAGGAAGGCCTCGTCGACGATCAGGGCCACGAGCCGATCCGCCTGGTGTCCGAACTCGTCCACCGCCCTGGCCGACGCACAGGGCACGGCGACGATGACCTCTCGGGCGCTGTGGCGCCGGGCGTAGGCCACGGCGGCGGCGCGCATGGTGAGCCCGGTCGCCAGACGGTCGTCGACCAGGACCACCGTCGCCCCCGGCAGGTACCGGCCGAGCGGCGGCACGCGGTAGAGCTTAATGCGGCGCTCGATCTCGGCCGCGACGCGCTTCTTGGCGGCCTCCACATCCTCGGGTGCGAGACCCGCGGAGCTCCGGCGTCTCGTCTCGGGACCAGCCGGCGGCGGGCCGCCGGTCCCCGATCGACCGGGACGCGCGTCACGGGTAGGAAACCACGATCATCTCGACGTCGTGGCAGCAGGCATCCTCCCGGACGATCCGGCGCAGGAGATCGGTCTCGGTGACGATCCCGACCACCCGGTCCCCCTCCACGACCGGAAGCGAGCCGATCTTGCCCTCCAGCATCGCGCCGGCCGCCGCCTCCAGCTCGTCGTCGGGCGCCGCCGTGGCGACGGGGTCGACATGATCCGCGCGACGGGGACCGCGCGCAGGTGGCTCTCGACCGGAACTCGGCCGATCGCCGAGAAGACGCCCGGCGTGAAGAGGTGGTGGCGCAGGTCGCGGTCGGTGACGATCCCGACCAGCCGGCCCTGCCCGTCGACCACCGGGAGGTGGCGGATGCGCGCCCTGGCCATCGGCTCGACCGCCGCGTGGCACGACTCGGACGCTTCGATCGTCACGGCGTTCGTGGTCATCAGGTCTCTCACACGCATCGCCATCCCCTCACCCGGGCTCGGACGTTGTCTCCTCGCCGCCGGACCAGACGAGACGCCGAGCGACGTAGTACTTCTTCGGTCGCCGGCGGGCGTCGCGCGGGCGCTCGCGGTATCGCTCGAGGCGGCGCTCGAGCCGCTCCAGCGCGCGGTCGAAGGCGCCCCGGGCGTTCAGGTCGACCGCCTCGACGCGGATGGGCCGCTGGTAGGGCAGCCGGGCGGTCAGCGCGCAGCGGAGAGCCGGCCCGCCCTTGGGCCCGTTGTCGTCGTGGAAGTCGATCCGCGCGCGGACCGGGGCCACGTTCAGCGTGGCGAGCACCCGGCGCAGCCGGCTTCGGAGCTTCGCCGACAGCGGCGCGGCCCGATCCAGACCCGATACCTCGATGACGTGGCTGGGAGTCGGCATCCCCTTCATGCCTGTTGGTGGAGCAACCGGAGTGCCACGGCGGCCGCGCCCGTTCGCTCGGTTTCACGGTGTTCCGCCGACGCCGGAACGGGGCCTCGGGGCGGCCGGCGCCGCCGTGAGGCGTCAGGACCCCATCCAGCCTCGGCGTCGACCACGGCTGGTGGCGCGCCCTCGGCCCGCATCAGTCCCCGGCGCCCTGGTTCGGGGAGGCGGACTCGCCGCCCGGCACCGGGAAGCCGAAGTCGTACGGGCGCCCGACCGCGTCCCCGGGCCGCGCCGGGGTCGGTCTCGTGACGTGGGAGCGAAGCAGCTCCTCCAGGGCCCGCAGCACGTCGGTCTCGGTGAGGATGCCGACGAGCCGCCCGTCCTCGACGACGGGGAGCGACCCGATCTTGCGCTCGCGCATCAGCCGCGCGGCGTGGCGGATGTCGGTCGATGGCTTCACGGTGACGACGTCCGGGGTCATCACCTCGCGCACGCTCGACGCCGGCCGCCCCAGGTCGCGGTCGGACACGATGCCGACCAGCTTTCCCCGGCCGTCCACCACCGGCAGGTGGCGAAACCGCCCCCGGCGCATCAGCCCGAGGGCCTCGGTGATCGGCACCTCCGGGTGGACCGTGATCACCGGTCGGCGCATCCAGGTCTCGACCGGCAGCGGGGTCAACCACTCCGGGCCCTGCGGTATGACCCCACCGGCCATGGCTAGCCCCGCACCGAGCCCCGGCTCGCCGCCGGGACCGCGGCCCCGGCCGGCCGGTCTACGGGCGCCCCGGCCGCCCGCACCAGCAAGATGGGCGTCCGTGTCCCGCGCAGGACCGACTCGGCGACCGAGCCGAGGATCAGCCGCCCGAGCCCGCTCCGGCCATGGGTACTCATGATGATCAGGTCCGCCTTGCGCGCCTCCGCCGCCTCGACGATCGACGAGGCCGGCGATCCATACCATACCGAGGTGACGATTCGGCCCACGCCCCGCTGGCGCAGCCGGGCAGCGACCTGTTCCAGGTACTCCTCGGCTTCCTTGACCGCCGCCACCTCGGCCGAGATGGGATCGACCCCCGGCAGCGGCGTGGCCCAGGCCGCGCGCATCAAGACCAGCGTGGCGTCGGGGTTGTCGCGCAGCACCTCCTCGGCCATGGGCAGGGCAGCCTCGGCCAGAGGCGAGCCGTCGAGCGGAACGAGCACGGTCTCGAATTTCATGGGACGTCTCCTGGCGCCAGCCGCGCCTTCCCCCGAAGGGAGCAAGCGCCCTACCAGGGGAATCGCCGCCGGCGACCGGGGTTTCGCGGCCGAGGCGCCCGCCGGGGTGGGGCGCTCGCTCCCCGCCGGGGCGATATCGCCCCAGCCGGACGGGTCCGGGCCGCGCCCCGCGGACGCCCGGTGGAACTCGCAGCCGGCCCGACCTCCCACCGCACGAAGGTCGGGAATCGCGGCTCTTTTGCTGCATCGTGACCGACCGGGACATCGTGATCGCCGTCGCCGTCGGTGGCAAGCCTCCCGGCGCGCCCGTCGACCGCAAGGACGAGATCGTCCTCCGCGCCGACCTTCCCGGCCTCGAGCAGAAGGACATCGAGGTCACCGTGCAGGAGGGCACACTGACGATCCGCGGCGCGCGGAAGGAGGAGCGAGAGGAGAAGGACGAGGACTACTATTTCGCCGAGCGGTGGGCCGGCAGCTTCGCGCGGACGGTCGCCCTGCCCGCCGGCATCGACGCCGACAAGGTCAGGGCCACTTTCAAGAACGGCGTCCTCGAAGTTCACCTGCCCAAGACGGCCAAGGCCCAGGAGAAGAAGATCGAGGTCAAGGCCGCCTGAACCCCTCCCGCCCGGGGCCGCCGGCGCCGGCGGCCCCGGGAACCGGGAGCGGCCCGCCGGGACCATCCCCCGAGCCCCGGACGGACCGACCGGGCACCTACCTGTCGCCGGGGGCGATTTCAACATGGGCCGTCCGGCCGTCGCGCAGCGTCACCCGGGCGGGTAGCCGCCAGCGCCCGTGATCACCCGAGCCCGCGCGGCGCCCGAGTTATCCCTTGATGTTCCCGATGGGCACCAGCGAGACCACCTTGCGGGAGATGTCGAGGCGGTGGACGACGTCCACCACGGCGTCGAGGTCCTTGTAGGCGAAGCCGGCCTCCTCGGCCACGCCCGACTTCGAGGCCGCGCGGACGATGATCCCCCGCTCGGCCATCTCCTGTATCAGCTTCTCGCCCCACGTCCGCCGCTTGGCCTGGGCGCGCGACATCGTGCGGCCGGCCCCGTGGGCG
>DATLZL010000206.1:0-7044 GCA_035574035.1 Binatia bacterium
CCCTCTGCGCGCGCCACGACCTGGTGCTGGACACCTCTCACCTGGCGCCGGCCGAGGCCCTGGCCCTGATCCGGGTCGCGCGGGCCGCCGGCGTCGAGCGCATCGTCTGCACCCACGCCGACTACGACCCGATCAACATGACGATCGACGAGCAGCGCGAGGCGGCCCGGCTCGGCGCCTTCATCGAGCACGCCTACATCGGCGTCTTCCTCGGGCCGGGCTCGCCGGTCGAGCGCTTCCGCACCTGGCGGGGGACCACGGTGGAGGCGATGGCGGCGGCGATCAAGGCCGTGGGCGCCGGCCACTCGATCCTGGCCAGCGACATGGGCGCCGCCGGGCTCGGCGCGCCGGCCGAGGGCTTCGCCGCCTTCGTCCACGCGCTGCAGGCCTTCGGCATCACCGACGCCGAGCTCGACCAGATGGCCCGTCGCAACCCCGCCGCGCTGCTGGGGCTGTAGAGGGCGGCGCCGGTGGCGCCGGCTCGGTGCGTCAGATCATGCGCAGGCTCCGGGCCATGGCCAGCCGCTGCTCGGCCAGCCGGTCGGCCGCCTGCCAGGTCGGCAGGCCCTCCCGGCGCGAGATGGCGATGACCTCGGCCATGCGCTCCCGGATGCGGGCCACGTTGCGCCAGGCCCGCTCGCGGTTGAAGCCGCCCTTGCGCAGGCGGTCGGTGTCGAAGATGGTGCCGCCGGAGTTCGCGATGTAGTCGGGGGCGTAGAGGATCCCCTTCTGGTGCAGGAGGTCGCCGTGCCGCTCCTCGGCCAGCTGGTTGTTGGCGCTGCCGCAGACGATCCGGCAGCGGAGCCGGGGCAGCGTCTGGTCGTTGATGACCGCCCCCAGCGCGTAGGGGGCGAAGATGTCGCAGGCGACGTCGTAGATTTCTTCGGGCGGGACGCTCTTCACCCCGAACTCCCGCCGGGCCCGCTCGACCTTGGCCCGGTCGATGTCGGTCACGACGACGGTGGCCCCCTCCTTGACGAGCCCTTCCAGCGCCGGCCAGCCCACCGCGCCCAGCCCCTGGAGCGCGACGGTGCGGCCCTGGAGGCTGTCGCCGCCCCACACCGCCTCGGCGCAGGCCTTCATCGCCTGCTGGACCCCGAAGGCGGTGGCGGGGCCGATGTTGCCGGCGCCCCCGCAGTACTCGGGCAGCGTGACCACGTGGTCGGTCTCGCTGTAGAGGACCTCCATGTCGTCCAGCGTGGTGCCGACGTCCTCGCCGGTCTGGTACTCGCCGCCCAGGCTCTGGATGAAGCGGCCCATGGCCCGCAGCAGCCCCTCGGTCTTCTCGGTCCGCGGGTCGCCGATGATGACCGCCTTGCCGCCGCCCAAATTGACGCCGGCCGCCGCGTACTTGTAGGTCATGCCGCGGGCCAGCCGGAGGGCGTCCATGATGGCCGCCTCCTCGGTCTCGTACGTCCACATGCGGAGGCCGCCGGTGGCCGGGCCCAGGTCGGTGGAGTGGATGGCGATGACGGCCCGCAGGCCGACGTCGGCGTTGTGGCAGAGGACGACCTTCTTGAACCGGTAGCGCGCGATGTAGTCGAAGATGGGGCCCTTCATGGCGTCCCTCAGGCGGCCGTCCAGCCGCCGTCGACCATCAGGATGTGGCCGGTGACGTAGGAGGAGGCGTCGCTGGCCAGGAACACGACCGGCCCGATCAGCTCCTCGAGCCGGCCCCGCCGCCCGAGCGGCGTCCACTCCCGGATGTGGCGCTCCTTGGCCTCGTTGTGGACGGCCTCCACGCCCTGCATGACGTTCTCGAAGTAGGCCGGGGAGAAGGCGTTGACGCGGACGTTGTAGGGCGCCCACTCCACGGCCAGCGTGCGCGTGAGCTGGTTGACGCCGCCCTTGGCCGAGGCGTAGGGGACCAGGCCCTGGATGCCGATGGAGCCGGCGATGGAGGAGTTCATCAGGATGCTGCCGCGGCGCTGGCCGATCATCACGCGGCCGGCGGCCTGGGCGCACAGGAAGTAGCCCTTGAGGTTGATGTCCACGATCTGGTCCCACTCGGCCTCGGTGTAGTCCACGGCCGGCTTGATGATGTCGATGCCGGCGTTGTTGACCAGGATGTCCAGGCGGCCCCAGCCCTCCAGGGTGCGCTCGATCATCCGCTCGACGTCGGCCCGCCGGGAGGTGTCCACCTGGAGCGCCAGCGCCTTGCGGCCGCGGGCGGCGATCTCGCCGGCCACCTTCTCCACCTGGGCCGGCGTGCGGCTCACGACGACGACGTCGGCGCCGTGGTCGGCCAGCCCGAGCGCGATCGTCCGGCCCAGCCCCCGGCCGCCGCCGGTGACGATCGCCACCTTGCCGCTCAGATCGAAGAGCTTGCTCATGTCCTTCTCCTTTCCTCGTCCGGCGCCCGCCCGCTCAGGCCGCGGCCGCCTGCGGTCGGGGCCGGCGCCCGCCCAGCCGCCGGGTGTACACGGTCAGCACGATGAGGCCCAGGCCGATGGCGACCTGGCGCAGCGCGGCCAGCCGCGGCTCGTCGAGCAGCGGCACCACGTCCTTGACGAAGCGCGTGCCCTCCAGGACGGCCACCAGCAGGGCCGTGCCCCACACGGCGCCCAGCGTCGAGCCGGCCCCGCCGATGATCATGGCCATCCAGGTGTAGAAGGTCACCTCGGGCGTGAACTGGTCGGGCACGACGTAGGTGACGTAGTGGGCCCAGAGGCTGCCGGCCACCGCGGCCAGGCCGGCGCCCCAGCCCAGCGCGGTCAGCCGGAAGGCCAGCACGTGCTTGCCGAGCGCCATCGCCGCCTGGTCGTCGTCGCGGATCGCGCGCAGGGTCCGGCCGAGCGGGCTCCGGGCCAGGACGACGCAGAGGATGGCCGCCACCGCCACCGTGCCCAGCACCAGGGCCAGGTAGAAGACGGGGTAGGCGCCCGGAAGCCAGTCGGCCAGGGGCCGCGGGATGCCGGGAATGCCGAGCGTGCCGCGGGTGACCTCCCGCACGTTGATGAGCAGCAGCCGGAGCAGCTCCGAGAAGCCGAGCGTCAGGATGGCGAAGTAGTCCTCGCGCAGCCGGAGGGTGGCGGTGCCGACCAGCAGGCCGGCGACCACGGCCGCCGCCACGCCGGCGGCCAGCGCGGCCGGGAACGGGACTCCGGCCAGCGTCAGCAGGGCCGAGGCGTAGGCCCCCAGCGCGTAGAAGGCCACGTGCCCGAAGTTCACGAGCCCGGTCAGCCCGTAGTGAACGTGCAGGCCCAGGGTGAGCAGGACCTGGATGCCGACGATGGTGGCGATGGCGACCAGGTAGTCGAGCATCAGCCGCCCCAGAGGCCCCGCGGGCGGAACATCAGGCAGAGGCCCATGGCGGTGAAGGCGACCGCCTCCTTGTACATGGACGGGATCAGCAGCGTGGACCACTCCTGGCCGATCCCGATCACCAGCGCCCCGGCCATGGCCCCGTAGGGGTTGCCGATGCCGCCCAGGATGGCGGCCGAGAAGATCGGGATGACGAGGTCCCAGCCCATGTTGGGCTGGATCACCAGGTTGAGTCCCCACAGCACGCCGCCGGTGGCGGCCAGCGTCACGGCGATGACCCACATGGCCAGGCGCGCCCGGCTCACGTCGGCGCCGGCGATCTCGCAGAGGGTGGGGTTGTCGGCCATGGCGCGCAGGATGCGGCCCAGCGTCGTCCGCGCCAGCAGCAGGTGGACGGCCAGCACCAGCAAACCGGCCACCGCCAGCGTGACGAGCTGGTACGTCGTCAGCCGGACCGGCCCCCACACCCACGGCCGCTGCAGCGGCACCGCGTACTGCAGGAGGCCGCTGCCGAAGAAGAACAGCACCACGTGGCGGAGGACGAACGACACGCCGATGGAGATGATCAAGAGCTGCACGGTGCCGCTCACCGGCAGCCGGTCGTAGGCGAGGCGGGCGACCGGGACCCCCACCGTGACCGCCGCCGCCACGCCGAGCAGCGCCGCCGCCCAGAAGTCCACCCCGAGCAGGTGGTTGAGGGTGAAGGTCGCGTAGGCGCCCAGCATCATGAAGTCGGGGTGGGCCACATTGGCGAAGCGCGCGATGCCGAACGTGAGCGAGAGCCCCACCGCGCCGAGCGCCAGCAGGCTGGCGATCAGCAGGCCGGTGACGGTGAGGTGGACGAGCTCGCCCAGTCTACGCCTTCAGCTCGCTGCCCTTGATGAGGCGGTCGAGCGCCCACTTCCCGCCCCGGATCCGGTAGATGCCGAAGTCGGTCTCGACGTCGCCGTGCTCGTCGAAGTCCAGCGCGCTGGAGGCGCCCTCGTAGTTGATCTTCTCGCCGGCGCGGACCAGCGGCACCGCCTCGGCCCAGGTTCCCACCGGCTTGCCGGGCGGGTTCGTGACCTTCCGCAGGTGGGTCTTGATCGCCTCCCCGGAGCTGTCGCCCTTGGCGGCCAGGACGGCCAGGCTCACCGCCATGAGGTGGTCGTAGGCCATCGCGGCGAAGAAGTCGGCCTCCTGCCCGGTGGCGCCCCGGTACAGGCGGTCGGCGTTCTTGTAGGCCGAGGAGCCGAGGTTGGGCGCCCCCTCGACGACGATGATGCCCTCGGCCGCCTGGGCCCCGATGCCCTGGATGAACTTCTGGTCGAAGGCGAAGCCGGGGCCCATCCAGGTTCCGCCCAGGCCGAGCTGGAACCACTCCTTGAAGATCTGGATGCCGTCCGGCGTGTAGCCGCCGAACAGGATGACGTCGGGCTTGCCGCCCAGCGCCTGCTGGATCTCCGAGCGGTAGCTCGACTGGTTCGCGTTGTAGATGACCTTGCCCGTCACCTGACCGCCGACGCGGGCGAAGGCCTCGGGGAAGGCGTCGCCCAGGCCGATGCCGTAGGGGTTGTTGAGGATGAGCAGGGCGGCGGTCCGGAACCCGAGCTTCTGGGCGGTCAGGGCGTAGACGCGGGCCATGACCGCCTGGGAGTACGCGGTGCGGTAGAGCAGGTCGTTGTCCTTGAACGTCGTGATGGCCGGCGAGCTGGAGACGCAGAATTGCGGGATGCCGGCCGCCACCGCGATCGGCGCCACCGCCAGCGTGACCGCGCTGGACCAGGTGCCCATGATCGCGTGGACGCGGTTGACGTCGACCAGCTTGCGGGCGCCGCGGACGCCGGCGTCGGGATTGGTCTGGGCGTCCTCGGTGAAGAGCTGCAGCCGGCGGCCCAGCACGCCGCCCGCGCGGTTGATGTCGTCCGCCAGCGCGGTGTACATGCGCGACATCGCCGTCCCGTACACGGCCCCGCCGCCGGTGAGCGGGGTCAGGACGCCGATGCGGATCGGCTCCTGGGCGGCGGCGGGCGTGAGGCGGCCGCCGAGCGCGGCGAGGACGCCGGCGGCGGTGGTGGCGAGGAACTGGCGGCGGGGTATGGTCATCGACAGGGCCTCCTGGCTGTGTGGATCCAGCGCGCGGGGATTGCACCACGCGGGCCGCCGCCCGTCAAGCCGTCCGGCGGAAGCGGGTGACGCGGCCGCGCTCAACCGCCCAGGTACAGGCGGGCCACCTCGGGGTCGTGGAGCAGCGCCTCCCCCGTCCCCTCCAGCCGGTTCTGGCCGCCGGCCAGCACGTAGGCCCGGTGCGAGAGGCGGAGCGCGTCGCGCGCGTTCTGCTCGACCAGGAGGATCGCGACGCCGCTCCGGTTGATGTCGGCGATCGTGCGCAGCACGGCGTCGACCATCACCGGCGCCAGGCCGGCCGAGGGCTCGTCGAGCAGCAGGAGCACCGGGTCCACCATGAGCGCGCGGCCCATCGCCACCATCTGGCGCTCGCCGCCGGAGAGGGTGGCGACCTTCTGGCGCCGCCGGCTCCCGAGCGCGGGGAACAGCGCGAACACCCGCTCCATCCGCGGCCGCGGGTCGCCCCGGTCGATCACGGCGCCCATCGCCAGGTTTTCCTCCACCGTGAGCGACGGGAAGACGTTGTCCACCTGCGGCACGTACGCCATCCCGCGGCGGACCAGCGCGTGCGGCGGCAGCCCCGTCACGTCCTCGCCCCGGAACACGATGCGCCCGCGGGTGGGGCGGAGCAACCCGAAGATCGTTTTCATGAGCGTGGACTTGCCGGCGCCGTTGGGGCCGATGAGGGTGATCATCTCGCCGGAGTCCAGGGCGATCGAGACCCCGTGCAGGATCTCCATGGGGCCGTACCCTGACGAGACGTCCCGGGCCTCCAGCAGTCTCACGGCGTGCGGACGCCGAGGTAGGCGGCCAGCACCCGAGGATCCGAGCGGACGGCCTCGGGCGGGCCCTCGACCAGCGGCCGCCCCTCGCTCATCACGATGATCGGGTTGCAGATGGACATCACCAGGTCCATGTCGTGCTCGATCAGCAGCACGGTCACCCCACGCTCGGCGGCCAGGGCCTGGATGTGGCGGGCCACCGCCTTCATCTGGGTCGGGTTGACCCCGGCGCCCGGCTCGTCGAGCAGCAGCAGCTCGGGATCGGCCATCATCGTGCGCGCGAGCTCCAGGAGCTTCTTCTGTCCGCCGGACAGCGTCCAGGCCGGCTCGTCGCGGTGGGTGGTCAGGCCGACGAAGGCCAGCACCTCCAGGGCCTTGGCCCGGATGGCCGCCTCCTCGCGGTGGACGGCGCCGGGGCGCAGCCACGGCCCCCACAGCCGCTCGCCCAGCTGATCAGGCGGGACGACCATCAGGTTCTCGAGCACGGTGAGGTCCTTGAACTCGCGCGGGATCTGGAAGGTGCGGCAGATCCCCCGCCGGAACACCTGCCAGGGACGGAGTCCGGTGATGTCGGTCCCCTTGAAGAGCACCCGGCCGCCGTCGGGCCGGAGGAAGCCGGTCAGCAGGTTGAAGAGCGTCGTCTTGCCGGCGCCGTTGGGGCCGATCAGGCCCGTGATCGTCCCGCGCCGCACGGTGAGCGAGCACCGGTCCACCGCGTTGAGCCCGCCGAAGCGCCGGGTGAGGTCGACGACGCGGAGGAGAGGGTCCATGCGAGGCGCGCCGGCGAGCATACCACCGGTCCGTGCGCCCCGAACCTCCGGGAGGCCGGCGTCACCGGCGCCGGGTGGCGTACTCCTTCAGCAGCCAGTCCACCACCGCGGACGGGTCGGGA
>DATLZL010000207.1:0-8289 GCA_035574035.1 Binatia bacterium
GCGCGGGTCGTCGGCCAGGCGCTCGAGGCCGAGGGCCTTGGTGAGCTTCACCCAGAACGACTGGTTGCCGCAGGCCAGGAAGAACCACTGCCCGTCGCCGGCCTGGTAGAGGCGGTAGGTCGGGTTGTCGCGGAACATGACCGGCTTGCCCGGGTACTGGACGAAGTTGCCCGACTGCAGCGCCGCGGCCGCGTGCAGCAGCGAGGTCTCCACCCGCTGCCCACGGCCGGTCCGCTCCCGGGCGAAGAGCGCGGCCAGCACCGCCTGGGCGGCGAGCGAGGCCGCGTAGTAATCGGTGACGGCGATCCGGAGGTACTGCGGCGGCCCGCCCAGCCCCTGCACGACCATGGCGCCGCTCATCGCCTGCAGCAGCGGGTCGAAGGCCGGCCGGTCGACGTAGGGCCCGGTGGTGCCGAAGCCGGTGACCGAGCAGTAGACCAGGCGGGGGTTGAGCGCCGACAGGCGCTCCCAGCCCACCCCGAGCCGATCGGCCACACCGGGGCGCATGTTCTCCATCACCACGTCGGCGCGGGCGGCCAGGGCCTCCACCACGGCCCGGCCCTCGGCGGTCTTGAGGTCGACGGCGATCGAGCGCTTGCCCCGGTTCCAGGCGAAGAAGCCCGGCAGCTCCCGGAATGGGTCGCCGGTGAGCGACTCCGCCTTGACCACGTCGGCGCCCAGGTCGGCCAGCATCGCCGCCGCGTAGGAGCCGGCGATGTAGCTGGTGAGGTCGAGGACCCGGACGCCGCCGAGCGGCGGGGCCGTCATCCGCCGGCGACGCGGCGCACGAGGCGCTCGCGGTGCCAGTCGGCGTCGCCGTACATCACTTCCAGCGCCTTGGCCCGCTTGAAGAAGAGGTGCAGGTCGTACTCCCAGGTGAAGCCGATGCCGCCGTGGACCTGGATGGCCTCGCCGCACACGCGCCGGGCGGCCTCGCTCACGAAAGCCTTGGCCACCGACGGCGCCCGGTCGGCGTCCTCGGCGCCGGCGTCGAGCGCCCAGGCCGCGTAGTAGGTCGCCGCGTGCGCGTTCTCGACGTCCACCAGCATCTCGGCGCATTTGTGGCGGACGGCCTGGAAGGCGCCGATGGGCTGGCCGAACTGCTCGCGGACCTTGGCGTAGGCGACCGACATGTCGAGGCTCCGCCGGGCGGCGCCGAGCATCTCGGCCGAGGCGGCCACCGCCCCGCGCGCGAGCGCCCGGTCGAGCACCGGAGCGGCTGCGCCCGGCTCGCCGACGACGGCCTCGGGACCGACCGCCACGCCGTCGAGCCGGAGCGAGACCCAGCGCGTGCCCAGGTCCATGCCGGCCAGCACGCTCTGCGCGAGACCGGGCCGGGACGGCTCGACCAGGAAGAGCGTGAGGCCCTCGGGCGCCCGGGCCGGCACCAGGATGAAGTCGGCGACGTGGGCCCACGGCACCACGGCCTTGACGCCCGAGAGGCGCCAGCCGCCCCCGGCCGGCTCGGCGCGCGTGCCGGTGGCCTCCGGGTCCCAGGTCGGCTCGGCGTCCACGAAGGCGATCGTCGCCCGCGCGCCACCGGTCGCGACCGCGGGCAGCCAGCGGCGCCGCTGGGCCTCGGTGCCGGCCTCGGCCAGCGCGAGCGCGGCCAGCACCGTGTCGCGGTACGGGCCCGGGTAGGCCACGCGCCCCATCTCCTCCAGCAGGATCGCCGTCTCGACCATGCCGAGGCCGCTGCCGCCGTGGCCCTCGG
The DNA here is from genome assembly GCA_035574035.1 of Binatia bacterium. Classification (GTDB taxonomy): domain Bacteria; phylum Methylomirabilota; class Methylomirabilia; order Rokubacteriales; family CSP1-6; genus DATLZL01. The sequence goes on from DATLZL010000207.1 coordinate 1,715, forward strand.
GCAGGGCCAGGCCGAGCCAGCCCAGGGCGGCCATGTCCTTCCACAGGGCTTCGCTCTCGCCGCGCGGGTCCTCCCACAGCGCGCGGACGACCTCGGACTTGCAGTGCTCGTCCAGGAACGCGCGGGCCGACTGGCGGAGCAGGACCTGGTCGTCGCTGAAGGCGAACCGCATCAGGCCCGCACCCGGTCGGGGCGCGCCTCCTTGGGCAGCCCCAGCACGCGCTCGCCGATGACGTTCTTCTGGATCTCCGAGGAGCCGGCGTAGATGGTGCCGGCCCGCGACCAGAGGAACGCGTAGGCCCAGGTCTCGCCGTGGCCGGAGGAGGCGGTGATGCGCGCGGCCAGGGCCTCCGGCAGGCCGCCGGTCAGCTGGCCGTAGGGGCCCAGGATCTCCAGCGCCGACTCCAGGAAGCGCTTCTCGAACTCGCTGTAGGAGAGCTTGGTGACCGAGGCGGCCGCGCCCGGCGTCTCGCCCCGGTCGAGCGCGGAGAGGACGCGGAGCGCCGCGTAGCGCTGCACCTCGAGCTCGGCATAGATGCGCCCCAGCCGGGCGCGGACCAGCGGGTCGTCCAGCAGGGGCCGGCCGCCGCGGGTCAGGGCCCGGGTGGCGCGCACGAGTTCGTGGAACGCCGAGGCGTAGCGCGTCACCCGGGCCAGCGCGTTGCCGCCGCGCTCGTAGGAGAGCGTGGTCTGGGCGATCTCCCAGCCCTGGCCCGGGCGGCCCACCAGGTCGCTCCGGTCCACCCGGGCCCCGGTCAGGAAGACTTCCGAGAACTCGCTGGTCCCGGTGATCTGCCTGAGCGGGCGGACCTCGACGCCGGGCTGGCGCATGTTGATCAGGAAGCAGGAGATGCCCCTGTGCTTGGGCGCCGCCGGGTCGGTGCGGGCCAGCAGGAGCCCCCAGTCGGCGAGGGTGGCGTAGGAGGTCCAGATCTTCTGCCCGGTGACCTCGAAGTGGGTGCCGCGGTCCTCGGCCCGGGTGCGCAGGCTGGCCAGGTCGCTGCCGGCGTTGGGCTCGGAGTAGAGCTGGCACCAGAGCTCCTCGGCGGTCAGGATCTTGCGCAGGTAGCGCTCCTTCTGGGCCTCGGTGCCGTGGTGGATGAGGGTCGGCCCGACGATGGCGATGCCGAGCGGGTTGAGGGGCGGCGGCGCGTTGATCCGCGCCATCTCGTCGGCCACGATCGCCTGGCGGAGCGCGCTGGCCTCCTGGCCGCCGTAGCGACGGGGCCAGCCCATGCCGATGAACCCCGCGTCGTAGAGGGCGCGGTGCCACTCGCGCTTGTCCTCCAGCGTCTTGAGCTCCTGACGCGGGGTGTTCGCCTCGAACCAGCGCCGGGTGGCGTCCCGGAAGGCGAGGTCCTCGGGCGACAGTCTCAGGTCCATGCGGGCCTCCAGGGCTGCCCGTTTCTAGCACGGCGCGGTGCGCGAGGCAATGCGCCGGCCGGCCCCGACCGGCGGCCTCAGCGGCGACGGCGGCGCCAGAGCCCGAGCGCGGTCAGCGCGAGGGCGGCCATGAGCCCGGTGCCAGGCTCGGGCGCGATCAGTCGACCGGTGCCGTTGAAGGTGGTGACCCGGCAGCCCACCAGACAGTGGGGGCTCGAGGAGTCGATGAAGCTCAGCGTCAGCCGCGCGGGGCTCTCCGGCCGGCCGGTCGTCTCCACCGTGCCGCCGCAGTAGTCGAACGAGTGCTGGCAGCGGGGATGAAACGCCGTCTCGCCGCCGAGTCGCACGCGCCCGAGCGGAACGCCGTCGAGGGTCGCGTCCCAGGCTGGGCCGGTCGGGTCGGAGGCAGGTGCCGGTGAGAGCTGCAAAGGACTGCGCCCACCCTCCTGCCAGGCGTTCCGGGTGAGCTCGTATCGCGAGGCCTCGTACGTCCACGACTCGTGCTGCGCCCGCCAGGTGAAGTCGTAGAGCAGGTCGGCGTGGGCGGCTTCAGCCAGCAGCGTGACGAGCAGCCACGCGGCGAGGGCGACGATCATGGGAACTCTCCTTCCGGCGCTCGTCGAGCACGGGCTGCACCCGGCGTGCCACGACGGCGGGTGCGGCGGGAGCGGCCGGCGCCGGAGGGGGAATCGAGCACCGCCGGGCGGCACCCCGGCGGTCGGCCGCTAGGCAATCACTTGCCGGATTCCGGCATCCGGTAGATCGCCGTGTGGAGCACGTGCGCAACGGGGGTGCCATCGGCCAGCACCACCAGGTCGAGCTCGACGAACTCGCGCTCCTTGCGCTCGAAGAGCGAGCGGATCCGCCCGCGTGTGAGGAGCTCCTGGCCCACCCGCGCGCCGCCCAGGTGGCGGACCCGGCTCTCGACGTGCACCCAGAAGTCCAGGCGGACGGTGCGATCCAGCGCGCGGTTGGCCTGCACCAGGTAGAACGCGGGGTGGACCCAGCCGGAGGCACCGCGGTAGAGCGGTAGCGGGTCACCGACGGCGTCGAGCCACGCCTCGGCCTGCTCGCCGTCGTACCGCACGCGAGGCGACGCCAGCGCGTCGAGCGCGGCCAGCCGGTCCCGGCTCACCGGGGGCCGCTCGTCCGGTAGCGGCCGCTCGACGTAGAGGGCGGCGTTCACCGGCGCCGGCGTCCCGGCGGGCAACGTGGCGACGAGCCGCGCGCATTCCCCCTCGGCCGCCGTGTGCGCGCTCGCCTCCGCCGTCAATCCGTCCGGCGCGCGCGCGGTGATCGCTCCGGTGATGGTGACTTCCTCGTCCTCGATCACCGGGCGCCGGAAGCGGACGTGGGCGGTTCCCCGGCGTAGCCACGCCTCGCCCAGCCCGGCCACCAGCGGGCGCGTCAGATATGCGTAGACGGCCACCCCCGGGACGACGGCACCCCGGAAGCCGCGCCGGCGCGCCTCGTCGGGGTCGTGGATGCGGTTTTCGGAGCCGACGGCGGTGTTGCGGGCCAGCACTCGGCAGGCGGGCAGGGGCTCGGGCACGCCCGGAGTCTACCGTCGGCGGCCGGTATAATGCCACCGCCGATGCGCGCCCACGTCGCCGTCCTGGTCGTCCTCGGAATCCTGGTCGCCGTGCTCGGGGGATGGGCCGTCAGCGTGAACAACCAGCTGGTGCGCCTCGAGCAGGACGTGAACGAAAAGTGGGCCCAGGTGCAGAACGTCTACCAGCGCCGCGCCGACCTGATCCCCAACCTGGTCGAGACCGTGCGCGGCTTCGCGGCCCAGGAGCGGACCGTGCTGGAGGAGGTCACGCGGGCGCGGGCGGCGGCCACCGGGGTCCAGCTCACGCCGGAGGCGCTCACCGACCCGAAGGCCCTGGAGCGCTTCCAGGCGGTCCAGCGCGGCCTGGACGGCGCGCTCAGCCGGCTGCTGGTGGTGGTCGAACGGTACCCGGAGCTCCGGTCCAATCAGAACTTCCTGACTCTGCAGAGCCAGCTGGAGGGCACCGAGAACCGCATCGCGATCGAGCGCCGGCGCTACAACGAGGCCGTGCGCGACTACAACACCCGCCTGCGGCTGTTCCCCGGCAGCCTCGTCGCCGCCGTCGCGGGCTTCCGGCCCAAGGCCTTCTTCGAGACGAGCCCCGACGCCGCGACGCCGCCGCGGGTGAAGTTCTAGCCCTGCTCGCTGCCCTCGCCCTCGCCCTCGCGCTCGTCGTCCCGCCGGCCCCCACCGCCCGCGTGAACGACTACGCGGGCCTGCTCTCGCCCGAGGACCGGGTGCGCCTCGAGCAGCGGCTGGCCGCGGGCGAGACGGCCACCGGGACCCAGATGGTCGTGGCGATCTTCCGCTCGCTCGAGGGCGAGAGCCTCGAGGACTTCTCGATCCGCCTCGCCGAGCGCTGGCGCGTCGGCCGCCGCGGCCTGGACGACGGCGTCATCTTGCTCGTCTTCGTGGCCGACCGGCGGGTCCGGCTGGAGGTGGGATACGGGCTGGAGCCGGTCATCACCGACGCGGTGTCCGACGCCATCATCCGCGAGGTCCTGGCGCCCCGCTTCCGCGAGGGCCGGTACGCGGCGGGACTGGAGGCGGCGGTGGCGGCCGTCTACGACCGCCTCGGCGGCCGTCCGGCGGCCGCCCGGCCCCGACCCCGGACTCCGTGGCCGGTCCTCGGCTTCTTCGCGGTCTTCGCCCTGATCGTCGCGCTGCTGGCGTGGGAGAGCCTGAGCCTCAGCCGCCGCCAGCGGCGCCGCCACTACACGCTCGGGCGCGAGGGCTGGTACGTTCCCGTCGGTCCTCAGTGGCGGACGAGCGGGCCGTGGATCGGCGGCGGCGTTCGCCGCGGGCCCGTCGGCCTCCCGAGCGGCGGCGGCTTTTCGGGTGCCGGCGGCCGCTTCGGCGGCGGGGGAGCCAGCGGGCGCTGGTGATGGCGTCGCCGCCGCGCTGGGTGAGACGGTGGCTCGATCGCGCCGACCTGGACGCGCTGGCCCGCGCCATCGCCGAGGCCGAGCGCCACACCTCGGCCGAGCTCGTTGTGCACCTGGAGCGTCGGATTCCCCGGCTGGCCGGCGACGACCCCGCTCAGGCGCGGGCCCGCGACGTCTTCCTGCGCCTGGGCCTCGACCGCACGCGCGACCGCACCGCGGTCCTGATTTACCTGGCGCTCGACGACCACCGGCTGGCCATCGTCGGCGACGAGGGCGTCCACGCCCGCGTGGGCGACGAGTACTGGGCGCAGGTGCGCGACCTCATGGTCGAGCGCCTGCGGCAGGGTCGGACGCGGGAGGCGCTGCTGGCGGCGATCGAGGCCGTGGGCGCCGCCCTGCGCCGGCACTTTCCCCGGCGCCCGGACGACCGGGACGAGCTGCGGGACCGGGTCACCTTCGATTGACCGGGGGCGTAGAGTGGGCTCGAGGATGATCTTCCGCCCGGCGGTCGCGCTCGCCGTCCTGCTCCTGCCCGCCCTCGCCGGGGGCCAGCCGCCCCGCAGCGACGTGGACCTGGAAACGCGCATCCGCCGCCCTCGGACCGTCGTGCGGCCGCCGACGGACGCGGGCCAGGTCGCTCGGGACGCGGAGGAGGTGAGCCCGCCCCCGGCCGCGCTCCCCGCTCCGGCCGTCGCCCCGGGCCGGCGGCCGGACCTGGGCGACGACGTGCGGGAGGGCATCCAGCAACGGCACCTGCTGGACGCCCTCCGCCGACGCTGAGTCAGCCGAGCAGGAACTCCTCGGCGGCGGCGAGGCCCGAGCCCAGCCGTACGGGCACGCCCACGTCCTTGAGCGTCAGCTCCACGCCGGCCAGCGCGCCCAGCAGGTCGAGCTCGTTCAGGCTGCCGAGGTGGCCGATCCGGAACACGCGGCCCTTGACGTCGCCGAGCCCGATGCCGAGGGAAAGCCCGAGCCGGCGGTAGGCGTGGGCGACGAAGGCGTCGGAGTCGAGGCCGGCCGGGAGCACGACCGCCGTGAGCGTGTTGGAGTACTCGGCGGGGTTCCGGCAGAGGATCTCGACGCCCCAGGCGCGGACGGCCCGCCGGCAGGCCTCGGCCAGGCGGGCGTGGCGGGCGAATACGTTGGCCAGCCCTTCCTCCTCGAGCATGGCCAGCGCCTCCCGCAGGCCGAAGAGCAGCGTGGTGGCCGGCGTGTAGGGGTACTGCCCGCGCCGGTTGCGCTCGATCACCGGCTGCCAGTCCCAGTACGCGCGGGGGCAGGCCGCCTTCTCGCTGGCCCGCAGCGCGCGCTCGCTCACGGCCAGGATGGCCATGCCGGGGGGCAGCATCAGGCCCTTCTGAGGTCCGGTGAGGGCCACGTCCACGCCCCAGGCGTCGAACCGGAAGTCGATGGAGGCGAGCGAGGACACGGTGTCCACCAGCAGCAGGGCCGGGTGGCCGACGCGGTCCATCGCCGCCCGCACCGCGGCGACGTCGGACGTGACGCCGGTGGACGTCTCGTTGTGGACGACCAGCACCGCCCGGATCTCGCGGGCGGCGTCGGCGCGCAGGCGGCGCTCCACCTCCTCGGCCGGCACGCCGGCTCCGTAGGGGATGTCGAGCCGCTCGACCTCCACGCCGAAGGCCGCCGCCGTGCGGGCGAAGCCGGCGGCGAAGAAGCCGTTGACGCAGGCCAGCACGCGGTCGCCGGGCGACAGGGTGTTGACGACCGTCGCCTCCCAGGCGCCGGTGCCGGAGCCCGGGTAGAGCACGATGTGGCCCCGCTCGGTCTGGAAGACGCGCCGCAGTCCCGCCAGGCATTCCTGCACCAGCGCCTCGAAGCGCGGCCCGCGGTGGTCGATGACCGGCTGGGCCATGGCCCGCACGATGCGGTCGGGGACCTGCGTGGGACCGGGGATCTGCAGGAACGGGCGCCCGGCCGGCGGCGGCATGGGGCGAGTGTAGCACGCGTGCTAGAGTGGGCCGGGCCATGCGACGCGACGACATCCCGACGCCCGCCCTGCTCCTCGACCTTGACCGCTTCGAGCGCAACCTGGCGCGCCTGGCCGCCCACGTCCGGGGGGCCGGCAAGGGCCTGCGCCCGCACGCCAAGACCCATCGCTGCCCGGAGATCGCGCGCCGCCAGGTGGTGGCCGGCGCGCTCGGCGTGGCGTGCGCCAAGCTCGGCGAGGCCGAGGTGATGGCCGCCGCCGGGCTGCGCGGCCTGCTCGTCACGACCGAGGTCGTGACGCCGGC
>DATLZL010000208.1:0-3016 GCA_035574035.1 Binatia bacterium
CAGGACGCCCAGGAGCCGAGCCGTCCCATCCCGTTCGCGGAGTACAATGGGGAGGTCGGTCCGGCCCCCGTAGCTCAGGTGGATAGAGCAGCAGTTTCCTAAACTGCGTGCCGGGTGTTCGAATCACCCCGGGGGCACCACCGCCCACCCTCTGCGGGCCGCCACGGCCGGCCGCTTGACTCGCTGCCGCCGCCTGCGCGACCCTCGCGGAGACGATCAGCGGCCGGTGCCCCCTCCGCTGAGGTGCCCCGGTGCTCCCCTGGCTCGCCCCGGCGACCGAGCCAGCCGCGTTCGGGATGACGAGCGTCCTCCGGCTCCAGGCCCGTCCCGGCCGCCGCGAGGAGACATGCCGACCCCCACCGGGGAAGGGAGGAGCGCATGAACTACGGAATCGTCCTTCCCATCTGGCAGCTCACGGTCGCCGAGGCGGAGTCTCTGGCCGTTCGCGCCGAAGAGCTGGGGCTGGACGGCGTGTTCGTCCCGGACCACATCCTGGCCAAGCCGGCCACCACCCAGCACTACGGCGGCCACTGGCCGGACCCGTTCTCGCTGCTGGCCTACCTGGCCGGCCGCACCCGCCGGATCCGGGTCGGGGCCAGCGTCATCGTCCTGCCGTACCGGAGCGCGCTGGTGGCGGCCAAGGCAGCCGCCACGGTGGACCAGGTCTCCGGCGGCCGCTTCATCTTCGGTGTGGGCGTGGGCTGGGACGAGGCCGAGTTCGTGGACCTGCGCCTGCCGTTCCGCGAGCGTGGTCGGATGAGTGACGACTACCTGCGCGCCATCCAGGCCGCCTGGGCCAGCGACGTGCCCGAGTACAGCGGGCCGTACGTGCGCTTCTCGGGTGCCACCTTCGCCCCTCGTCCCTTGCAGCGGCCGCATCCGCCGATCTGGGTGGGCGGCGCGCCCGGAGTCGTGTCGGCCCCGGCCGTGCGTCGGTGCGTGCGGCTGGGCGACGCCTGGCACCCGCTCGGACTCGGGCTCGACCAGCTCGAGAAGGGCTACGCCCAGCTGCGCGATCTCGCCGATCGCAACGGCCGCTCCGGGCGCCTGGGGCTCGCTCCGCGCAATCTCCTCGACCTCACCGACGCCCCGCGAGGCAGCGGGCGCGCGGCGTTCCAGGGGTCGGTGGCCGAGGTGGCGTCCGACATCCGCCGCGTCCGTGGGCTCGGCGCCGAGTGGGTCACGTTCGACCTGCCCCGCGCCGGCGTGCCGGCCATGGTCGCGGCGATGGAGCGCCTGGCCCGCGAGGTCAAGCCGGCCGCCGAGTAGGCGGGAACCTTTCGCCAGGGAGCCGCCCGAAGCACGGGCGGCCCCGTCGTGATCCAGGTGCTAGTCGCTGTGGAGGAAGATGACCGCCTTCGTCAGCGGAATGCCCAGTGAAAACTCATCGGGTCGGAGCGGGCACACCGGGACCGGGGCCGGCCCGATCGGCAGCATGGCGCCTCCGGAGGCGCAGGGGACCAGACCGAGGTCCAGGTAATAGTACGTATCCACCACCAGGAACGGGATCAGAAACACGCCGTTGAACGTACCCCGCGCCCGGGCTCGACGAGCCTCCCAGCGCCCGTGGACACCGGCATACCCCTGCTGAGCCGTCGTCAGGTCCAGGGTGCCCCGGAGTGACCCCGAGCCCGTGATGACGAGCGTGTCGAGAGACTCGCGGGCGGGGTCGGTGTCGATCAGGAGATCGAACGTCCCGCGGATCGGACCGACGCCGGTGCTCAGGTCGACGTTGGATTGGGCGTCGACGATGATGAACTGCGCTCCGGAGAAGACCGTGCCCTCCCGCCCCTGGACGTCCTTGCCGAGCAGGGTGGCCTCGGCCAGGCGGCGCCGGAGCTCGGTGGGGCTGGTGGCGGCCTTCGGGCCCTTGAACCGCAGGGCCTCCGCCACTTCGTAGATGACCACGGTGGCTACCGGGGACTGGGCATCGGCCGTGGTCGGCCCCAGCAGCAGCCCACCGAGGACGACCGCCGCCCACCAGCGGCGCAGGAACGGACGCAAGACGAGATCGCTCATCGATGCTCCTCACCGCTCGCCGGCGGGTCGGCCCGCGGCGAGCACGGGTCACTGCCACGCCTCGATGCCGGGCCGCTCGCTTCGCCTCAGCTCGGGCGATGCCGCCGCCACCCGGGCGACGGGCACGATGTCGCGCCTGGTCCGGGCAAGAGCAATGCCACACCTCGAAAAGTGACCAAGCGTGTCGCCACGCCTCGTTCGGGCGCGAGATGAAGAGCCCAACCGTGCCATCCTGCGCGGCGGGATGGGAGACTCACCCATGCCGGGCGATCTCCTCGCCGGGAGTCAAACGCATCAGCCGATCGTCCCCGCAGCCGGAAGCCTCCCCGGGGAGATCCTCCCGCCGAGCCGGCGCTGCGGGCTGGCGGCGTGCGGCAAGCGTGCGCGGTCATTGCCTCCGCTCCCTTGGTATCCGGCTTGCCTCGTGCAGCCCGCGTGATGCCAGGACGACAGGGGCGGACATCCGGATCGGGACGATCGAGAGGGAGACAGCGATGACGCTGATCGCCAGGAAACCATCGAGCGCCAAGCAGGAGCGACTCCGTCGATTCGTGGCCCAGCACGCCGACGCGCTCGAGCCCGGCCTGCAGATCATCGAGGCCGGTCTGCGGCTGGGGCGGATGGGGGTGGATCTGGTCGCGGCCGACGCGCGGCAGACGCTGGTGCTGATCGGCGTGGCCAGCGTGGCCACCGACAAGATGCTGGTCGGGATGCTGGACGCCTACATCTGGTGCCTCCAGTTCCCGGACGGCTTGCGGCGGCTGTGCCCCGATGCACCGATCGCCTTCACACGACCGCCACGGCTGGTGATCGTGGCCGAGGAGGTGCCGGAGTCGTTCATGGACCTCGTCGGCTGCCTGTCCTTCGAGGTCGAGTGCCACGAGCTGGCGACCGGCGCCGCTCGCGAAGCGGCGCCGCCGCCTGCCGCGGTGGCCGAGCTGCCGGCGGCCGAACGGCCGACGCCGGCCCCGGTGCTCTCGACGCCGGCGGTTGAGCC
>DATLZL010000209.1:0-2435 GCA_035574035.1 Binatia bacterium
GAGGTGCACCCGCGGGTCGGCGCCTCGCTGCGCTCGCAGGCGTCACCGCCGTTGTCCTGACCGTGTTCTCGCCCCCCTTCCTGCCCATGCTCGGCCCATGGCCGGCCCCGGCCATCCGAGCGGCCGAGGCGTCGACGGCGCTGGTGGCCGAGCTCGACGCCGTCGCCACCCGCTACCACCAGGACCCGGCGGCGCTCGACCGCGTCTACCAGGCCCTGCAGCAGGCCGCCCAAAGCCCGGCCGCCGACGTGGCGACCCTGGTCGCCCTGGCCCGGGCCGCCTACATCTGGGGCGACGTGCGCGCGACCACCGCCGAGCAGAAGCTCGCCGCCTACGAGCGCGGGCGGGAGGCTGCCCGCCGGGCCATTGAGCGCGAGCCCAAGAACGCCGCCGCCCACTTCTGGTACGCGACCAACACCGGGCGCTGGGGCCAGGCTCGCGGCGTGCTGCGCTCCCTGTTCCTGCTGCCCGAGCTTCGGCGCGAGATCGACACGGTGCTGGCGCTCGACCCGCGGCTGGTCGGCGTCTACATGCTGGCCGGGTCCGTGGACTACGAGGTCCCGGGGATGTTCGGCGGCGACCTGGCGCGGTCGGAGGCGCTGCTGCGCCGGGGCCTGGAGCTCGACCCCCGCTTCACCGGGCTGCGGGTGGCGCTGGCCAAGACCCTGATCAAGAGCGGGCGGCCGGCCGAAGCCCGGCGCGAGCTCGAGGCCGTGCTGGCCGAGCGCGAGCCCAGCAACCCGGCCGACTGGACCGTCAAGGACGTCCCGGAGGCGCGCCGGCTGCTGGAGGGCCTGAGGAAGGCGGCATCCCAGCCGTGAGATGCTGGTCGCGAAGGAGAACGCGATGCTGATCAGGCGCCCGGAGCGGTTCAGGTCGAGCGAGATCACCGGCCAGCATCTCTACCTCGCCCGCCGGCAGTTCATCGCTGGCGGCGCCGCCGCGCTGACGGTGGCCGCCTGCGGCGGCGGCGCCGAGGGCGTGCAGCCCCCGCCGCGCGGGCAGGCTCTGGCCGCCGCGCGGAATCCGGCCCACGTCCACCCCGATGCTCCCACGCGGTTCGAGGACGCGACCACGTACAACAACTTCTACGAGTTCGGCCCCGAGAAGGACGACCCGGCCCGGCTGGCGCCGAAGTACCTCAAGCCCCGGCCGTGGACGGTGGTGGTCGACGGCCTGGTGCACCGGCCGCGGACGTTCGACATCGACGAGCTGCTCCGGCGCTTCCCCCTCGAGGAGCGCATCTACAGCCTGCGCTGCGTCGAGGCCTGGTCCATGGTGATCCCGTGGATCGGCTTCCCGCTGGCCTCGCTGCTCGGGGTGGTCGAGCCGCTCGGTTCGGCGAAGTTCGTGGAGTTCACCACCCTGCACGATCCCGAGCAGATGCCGGCGCAGAAGAAGGGCGTCTTCGGCTTCGCGTCGCTCGACTGGCCGTACGTCGAGGGCCTGCGCCTGGACGAGGCGCGGCACCCCCTCACGCTCCTTGCCGTCGGCATGTACGGCCAGGTCCTGCCCCACCAGAACGGGGCCCCCATCCGGCTGGTCGTCCCCTGGAAGTACGGCTTCAAGAGCGCCAAGTCCATCGTCCGCATCCGGCTGGTGGCCGACCAGCCCCGGACCGCGTGGGAGAAGGCGCAGCCCCAGGAGTACGGGTTCTACTCGAACGTCAACCCCACCGTGAGTCACCCGCGGTGGAGCCAGGCCACCGAGCGCCGGATCGGCGAGTTCCGCCGACGGCCCACCCTGATGTTCAACGGCTACGCCGACCAGGTCGCCCACCTCTACGCCGGCATGGACCTGAGGAAGTACTACTGAGCCGCCGCGGCCGCCGGCTGCTCAAGGCCGCGACGTGGGCGGCGGCGCTGGCCCCGCTCGGGGCACTCGCCTGGTGGATCCTCACCGGAGACCTCACCGCGAACCCGATCTCATTCGTCACCAACCACCTGGGCGACTGGACCTTCCACCTGCTGTTGGCGACCCTGGCGATGACGCCGCTGCGGCTGCTCGGCGGCTGGGGGTGGCCGGCGCTGCTGCGGCGGCTGCTGGGCCTCTTCACCTTCGCCTACGCCCTCCTGCACTTCGCGGTGTGGGCGCTGGTGGACCACTACGTCAACTGGGGCCAGATGGCCGAGGACATCGTCGAGCGCCCCTATATCACCGCCGGCCTGCTGGCGCTGCTGCTCATGGTCCCGCTGGCCGTGACCTCGACGGCGGGGATGGTGCGGCGTCTCGGGGCCCGCACGTGGGTGCGCCTGCACCGCCTGGTCTACCTAGTGGCCGTGCTGGCGGCGCTCCACTTCCTCTGGCTGGCGAAGGTCGGGCGCACCGACCAGTACTTCTACGCCGCAGCCGTGGCCGGCCTGCTGGGCTTCCGCGTCGCCGCCGGAGTTGGGCGCGCGCTGCGGCGCCGGCGGGCCCGGCCGGCGCCGGCGGCG
>DATLZL010000210.1:0-10239 GCA_035574035.1 Binatia bacterium
ACGCCTCCGACATGGCGAGGTCGTAGTGCTGCCCGGTGTGGACCAGCCGCGGCTCGAGCTCCGGGTGCAGCCGCATCTCGGCCATGAGCGGCGCCACCTTGACGAAGTTGGGCCGCGCGCCGACGACGGTCATGACCTTCACGCCGCACCCCTCGGCCGGACGACCCCGGGGCGCCGGATCACGCCGCCACCTCCGCGAACCCGAGTGAGGCCAGCACGCGGGCCGCCGGCACGAAGGCGAAGTCGCCGAGCAGCCGGTCGAGCTTGGTTTCCGTCCCGTCCAGGTTCACGTAGTGGCGGAACCGGGTCAGGAGGCCCGCCGGCAGCCGCGGCTGGTCGGGGTCGACCTCCCAGGGATGGAGGTAGACCATGGCCGGGCGCTCCTCGCGCTCGTTCAGGTACCGCAGCGCCCAGCGGATCAGCGGGTAGGGCAGGAGCCGGAAGTACCCGCCGCCGGCGAACGGCAGGTTCTGTCCCGCCAGGCGCAGGGTGCTCATCGGGAACTCGACGATGTCGGCGCCGGAATCGAGGCGGATCCGGTGGGGGAACCGCGGGGCGTCCGGGATGCCGTAGCGGTCGTGGTGGATGGGGAAGATGCTCGAGTCGTAGCGGAACCCCTCCTCGGCCAGGATCTCGAGCGCCCACCATGTCCGCCGCACGACCGAGCAGGTCGGGGCGCGGTAGCCGGTGACCGCCGCTCCGGCCGCGTCCTCGATGGCCGCCCGGGCCGCCCGGACGTCGCTCCGGAACGAATCCGGATCCAGGGCGTAGATGGGCCGGTGGGCATCGCTGTGGCAGCCCACCTCGTGGCCCCGGACGGCGATGTCACGGACCAGGTCGGGATGGCGCCGGGCGACCCAGCCGACGATGAAGAAGGTCGCCGCGACCTCGTGGCGGTCGAACAGGTCGAGCAGCCGGCGGGTGCTGGCCTCGACGCGCGAGGGCAGCCGCGACCAGTCGCGCTCGGAGACCCGGTCCCGGAAGGCCTCGACCTGGAAGTACTCCTCGACGTCCACCGTGAGCGCGTTCAGCATGCTCAGAGGGTGACGATCTTGCGGCGGTGCTCCTCGATCCGGCCGAGGGCGTTGCGCACGTCGACCACCAGCGGGGCCTCGCGGGCGATGAGCGGGTAGTCGAACACGCGGTGGTCGGTGACGACCACGGCGCAGTCGCTGGCGGCGAGCGTGCGCGGCGTGAGCGGCGCCGAGATCAGCTTGTCATCGCCGACCACGAGCTCCGGCACGTACGGGTCGCTGTAGGCCACGTTGGCCCCCCGCTGCTGCAGGAGGCGGATGATCTCCAGCGCCGGCGACTCGCGGACGTCGGCGACGTCGCGCTTGTACGTGACGCCGAGGACCAGGATGCGAGCGCCGCGCACGCAGCGGCCGCGGTCGTTGAGGGCGTCGGTGACGAGCGAGACCACGTGGCGGGGCATGGCGTGGTTGATCTCGTCGGCCAGCGCGATGAACCGCGTCTCGAACCCGCTCAGGCGCAGGCGCCAGGAGAAGTACAGCGGGTCGAGCGGGATGCAGTGCCCCCCGGTGCCGGGCCCCGGGTAGAACGGCATGAACCCGAAGGGCTTGGTGGCGGCGGCGTCGATGACCTCCCACGGGTTGACGCCGATGGCCCGGCAGGCCAGCGCCAGCTCGTTGGCCAGGGCGATGTTCACGCTGCGGAAGGTGTTCTCCAGCAGCTTGGCCGTCTCGGCCACCCGGGGGCTCGACACCCGGTGCACGCGCGCCGTCACGGCGCCGTAGAGCTCGGCCGCCAGCGTCGTGCAGGCGGCGGTGACGCCGCCCACGACCTTGGGGATGTTGGCGGTGGTGAACTCGGTGTTGCCGGGGTCCACGCGCTCGGGCGAGAAGGCCAGGAAGTAGTCGCGCCCGATCGTGAACCCGCGCGCCTCCAGCCGCGGCTGCAGGACCTCCTCGGTGGTGCCGGGATACGTCGTCGATTCGAGGACCAGAAGCTGGCCCGGGCGCAGCACGGGCAGCAGGCTCTCCATCGCGGCCAGGATGGAGGAGATGTCGGGCTCCTTGCTCTTGCGCAGCGGCGTGGGCACGCAGATGACGAGCGCGTCGGCCTCGGCCCCCGCCTGGTAATCGGTGGAGGCGCCCAGGCGGCCGGCGGCGACCAGCGCCGCCAGCTCCTCGCTCCGGACATCGCCGATGTAGGAGGTGCCGGCGTTCACCAGGCTGACCCGCTCGAGGTCGACATCCACCCCGGTCACGCGGAAGCCCGACCGGGCCAGAGCGGCGGCCAGGGACAGGCCGACGTAGCCGAGGCCGGCCACCAGGACGTGGGCGGAGCGCGAGCGCAGGCGCTCGCGGAGCGGCGCGGCGTGGTCCGGCGCGGCGTGGTCCATCTTCAGTTCCTCGCGTAGGTCCGGTAGTAGTAGGCGTAGCGGTTGCGCAGCACGGAGGCCGGCATCTCGTTGATCACGACGCCGATGACCCGGGCCCCCGCGGCGTCGAGCAGCTCCTTGGCCCGGACCAGGTCGCGGCAGCTGGTGCGGCCGGCCTTCACCACGAGCAGCACGGCGTCGACGGCCCCGGCCAGGAAGAGGTTTTCGGGGATCATCAGCACCGGCGAGGAGTCGTAGATGACCAGCTCGGCGCGCTGGCCGAGGTCCTGGACGATCTCCCGGAGCCGCGCGGTGGCCAGCGTCCCCCGGGTCTCGGGCCGCATCGCCTTGCCCCGCGGGGCCAGCCACATCCGCTCGCCGACCGGGACCACGGCCCGTTCGGCGCCGTCGCCCTCGAGGACGTCCACGATGCCGGCCTCGGGCTGGGCTTGCAGGATCTGGTGCAGGCTGGGGCGCTGGAAGTCGGTGTCGGCGAGCAGGACCCGCTGGCCCGCCTCGGCGAAGGCGAGCCCGAGGTTGACGACGACCGTGGACTTGCCATCACCGGGATCGGGGCTCGTGACCAGGAGGCTCCGGAACCCGTCCGTCCGCTGCGCGAGCTGGACCGCCACCCGGAAGTCGCGGAAGCAGTCCGAGAAGAGCATGTTGTCGTCCGGCTTCTTGCGCACGGGCGGCAGGGCGCCGACGTAGCGGGGCTTCCGGGAGCGCAGCGCCGGCAGCAGCGCCAGCACCGGCAGGCCGGTGGTCGCGGTCACGTCGTCCTCCCCCTCGACCGTGCGGAGGAGGAGCTCGACGCCGGCCGGCACCGCCGCCCCCACCGCCAGGCCGAGCATCAGGGCGACGGCCATGAACTTGAGCCGCTTCTGGCTGGCCGTCGGCGCCGGCGGGCCGGGCGGGTCGATGACCTTGACCACGCGCATCTCGCCCTGCTCCCGGATGCGGGCCGCCGTCAGCTTGTCGGCGAACATGGCGTGCAGCGTCCGCTGGCTCTCCACCTCGCGCGTCAGGCGCGCGTACTCGGCCTCGCTGCGCGACAGGCCCTGCAGCGACGCCCGCAGGCCCTCGGCCTGCTTGCGGAGCGCCTCCTCCTGGGCGCCGAGCGTGTGCAGGGCGGTCTCGAGCTGGAGCACCTGTTCGGCGAAGTTCACCCGCTCCTGCGGCGGGACGGCCCCGGGCGCCGGCGTCACCGGCGTCGTCTCCTTGACGGCGGCCCCGAGCAGGCGCTGCACCTCGGCGATCCGGTCCTTGACCAGGACGACGCGGGGATGCTCTTCGGTGTAGCGGGTCTGCAGGTCGAGCAGCGCGCTCTCGAGCTGCGCCAGCTGGTCGCGCAGGCGGCGGATGTCGGGCGGCGTCGCCGCCGGCGGGGCCGGGGCCGGGATCGGCGGGGGCGGGCTCTTCTTCTGCTGCTCCACCTTTTCCCGGAGCGCGGCCAGCCGCGTCTGCACCATCCGGCGGTTGGCCTCCACCTCGACCAGGGCCTGCTCGGTCTGGGTCAGGCGCGACATGGTCGCCTGGTGCCGGTCGGGGATCCGGACCCCGCCGCTGGCGGCCACGAACGAGCGCAGGGCTTCCTCGTTGTTGCGCAGGCTCTTCTTGACGTCGGCCAGCTGCTGCTCCAGGAACTCGCGGGAGACCCGGGCGTCGTCCACGTTGAACGACCGCGTCCGGGCCAGCAGGGCCTCGATGTAGGTGTTCACGATGTCGACCGCCACCTGGGGCTTCGAGGCCTCGGCGGAGATGCTGACCAGTCCGGTGCCGCTGGACGCGTCGAACTGCACGCGGGCCTGCTGCAGCTCCTTGAGGGCCCGGCGCTGGGGGCTCTCGACCTCCGGCTCCTCGCCCCGCAGGCGCCGGAGGAAGTTGTTGACCATCAACGTGTAGTCGACGTGATAGGGGTTCTCGATCAGGTCCTGCAGCGAGGCCTTGGGGAGGTTGTCGAGGACGTTCTCGGCCAGCGCGCGGGAGCGGAGGATCGCCAGCTGCACCGGCAGCGGACGGTACGGCGCGAACTCCTGGAAGACCGGGACACGGTCGGGCCGGCTCTCGATGAGGATCGTGGCCGAGGTGCGGAACCGGGGGGGCTCCTTGCCGAGGTAGTAGCCGATCGGCACGAAGGCGGCCGCGGCCAGGACCGTTGACAGGACCAGCAGGCGCTTGCGGCGCCGCAGGATACCGACCGCCACGCGCTTGAGGAGCTTCCAGTATTCCACGGGCGACCTCAGTCCTTCCGGGGGCTCACCGGGCACCCCGGGCGAAGAGCATGACCTGCAGCGTGTCCAGCACGATGAGCAGGTCGAGGAACGGCGACAGGTTCTTGATGTAGTAGAGGTCGTACTGCAGCTTCTCCAGCGTGTCGTCGACCGAGGCGGCGTAGGTGTGTCGCACCTGGGCCCACCCGGTGATGCCGGGCTTCACGGCCAGGCGGCCGAGGTAGAACGGGATCTCGCGCTGGAGCAGGCGCACGAACTCCGGCCGTTCGGGCCGCGGGCCCACGAAGCTCATGTGGCCCACCAGGACGTTGAACAGCTGCGGCAGCTCGTCCAGCCGCGTCTTGCGCAGGAGGCGGCCCACGCGGGTGACGCGCGGGTCGTCGGGCTGGGCCCAGACGGCGCCGGAGCCGGCCTCGGCGTCCTGCCGCATGGACCGGAACTTGTTGAGCACGAAGATGCGCCCGTTCTGGCCCACCCGGCGCTGGCGGAAGAGGACGGGGCCGCGCGAGTCGCACTTGATGGCCAGGGCGATGAGCAGCATCAGGGGCAGCGTGAGGACCAGGCCGACGGCGGCTCCCACGACGTCGATGCCCCGCTTCACCCGCTGGACGAGCGTGGTCTTCACGAAACCGTCGGAGTAGATGAGCCAGGACGGCCGCAGATCCGTGACGAGGATCTTGCCGGTCTGCTTCTCGTAGAAGGTCGGCCAGTCCTCGACCCGGATGCCCCGCAGCCGGCACTCGACCAGCTGGGCGGTGGGAACGGCACCGCGCATGTCGGCCAGGGCGACGACGACCAGCTCGGCCTGCAGCTCCTCGACGATGTTGAGGAGGTCCTGGCTCTTGCCGAGCAGCTCGTACCCCTGGGGTACCCGCTCGGCGGCGGCCGGGTCGTCGTCCACGAAGCCGAGCACGGTGAAGGGCTGCGATCCCGTCCTCTGCAGGGCGACCAGGGTGTTCACCGCCCGGCCGGTGCCCAGCACGAGGACCCGCGTCCGCATCCGGTCGGTGGGGCGGACGGCCACCCAGGCCAGCCGCCAGAGCAGCAGCCCGGACGAGGTGAGCACGATCGTCTGCAGGAAGACCAGCCGGCCCAGCCCGAGGCTCGGGAAGGCGTAGCTGGCGGCGGCGGTGCCGACGCCGGTTCCCGCCAGCGCGAGCAGGAGCCGTCCGACGACCTCCCGGCGCCCCATCGCCGAGCGGGGTCGGTAGAGGTCGGCGAGGTGGAGGTTGAAAACGGCCACGCCCGTGACCACGAGCACCTTCGGCCAGAGCGCGCCGTAACCCGGCCAGCCCCCGGTCGCCCGGGCCAACCAGACAGCGCCCGCGATCAGGAGGACGTCGCCGGCAAGAAGTGTTAAAGCGGCCGCCGGAATGTAATGCCGAAAGACACGGAGCACGGCGCGGGCAAAAGGCAACTCGCGTGCCCCGCCTCCGTTCCGCTAACTGGCTGTTCTCCAAGGGTTTGTCGGAGAGACCGACGCGTGTAATCGGGTACCGTGAACGCGCAAGTTTGTGCGGGCGGCTTGACGGGGCGTAGGAATTTCATACAGTTCCGGCCCCGCGAGTCTCCGCAAGTCTTGCGTGGTAGCGGGCTACCCAGGAGGGCGAACGACTCAGAAAGCGGCCGTGAAGGACACGCGGGCCAGGTTCTCGACGATCTCCCCACCTCGTGCCGAGGCCGAGATGCGGCGGTGCGTGTAGTCGAGCCCCATGTTGAGCCAGCGCAGGAGCTGGACCGAGAAGCCGAGCGATCCGCCCCACGTCTCCTCGGTGGTGTCGGCCGGCCCGCCGCCGACCCCGGTGAACTCGTTCTCCCGGTAGAAGGCCCGCGCGACGCCGGTGATGGCCGGTGTCAGCGGCGCTGACAGGGAGGCGGTGAGGCCCCGGGTCTGGACGACACCGAAGTTCTCGCCGGTAGCGAAGGTCTCCGAGAAGCCCTGCTCGTAGACCAGGCTGGCCACCGCCCGGGCGAAGAAGTACGACAGGGACGCGGTCGACGTGATCCCGGAGAACGTCCGCCCGTCGTCCCGCTCGACCTGGCTGTAGCCCAGGCTGGCCGACAGCGACCAGCGCCCCGGCAGCCCGTAACTGCCGAACACCGCGGCCGACCAGCGCGTGAAGTCGTTGACGGAATCGCCGTTGCCGTCGGTCGAGGACCGGAGGGCGTAGGAGCCCGAAACCCCGGCGGAGGCGAAGTTGCCGATGCTGCGGCCGACCGAGGCGGTGAACTCGTGCCCGACCAGGTCGCCGCCGGCGCCGTCCGAATCGGTGCGCAGGTGCTCGTATCCGGCGCTCAGGGTGGTGCGGGGCAGGATGAGGGTGCTGGCCGAGGCGCCGAGGGCGTGGGTTTCCGTGTCCTGGTCGGAGAAGAACGTCGTCCAGCGGTAGTACTCCCGGGTGCTGACGCGGCCGATCAGCCAGTCGGCGCTGGCCGTCAAGGTGTTGGAGGCGTAGGTGCTGCGCTCCCGCCGCAGGTTCAGCCGGTCCGAGAGCGCCGGCTCGTCGCTTCGGGTGAAGAAGTCGGAGACCGTCAGCCGCAGTCGGGGCGTGACCTCGTAGGACAGCTCGCCCCCCAGCACGCCGGTGATGATTGCCCGCACCTCGTCGGTGATCGTGTCGTGGGTGACCGCCAGGCTGGCCGACATCACCCCGGTCGTGCGCCCGCCGCGGACGATGAGGGTGAGCCCCGGGGCCAGGCTGGTGCGGAAGTTCTCCTCCTTGTCGTCGGCCGTCAGCCGGAAGTTGTCCGTGTACTCCTCGGACAGCGTGACGAACGGGTGGACCTCGAAGAGCGGCCCGGGCCGGGCGACGACGGCCTGCAGCGGCGGGAGGGGGAACGGCACCCCGGACGGGATGCTGGGCGGGGGCGGGGTCGGGAGCGAAGGGTCCGTGGGAATGGGCGTGGGACCCCGCTCGACGGCCGGCGGCGTCAGGACCGGAGGCGGCAGGACGACGGGGGGCTGACCCGGTGCCGGCTGTTGCGGCGGCCCGGGAGGCTGAGCGGGGGACGGCGGCTGCCCGGGCGGGGTGACGCCGGCTGGGGGCGCCTCCGTGGCTCCGGGCGGCGGGGCCGGGGGCGGCGCGGGGGGCTGAGCCAGGGCGCTGCTCCAGCCGAGGGCGAGAGCGGCCAGGACTGCGAGGACCGGCCGGCCCCGTCCCATGCGCTCCTGCCCGCAGCTAGAACAGGCGCTGAGGCACGATGATGACGTCGTTGGGCTTCAGCGGCAGGTCGGGCGCGCTCTCCGGGTCGCTCATCATCTGCTGCACGTTGAGCCGGAGGTTTTCCCGCTTGCCGCCGTCGTTGCGCAGGAGGGTCACCCGCTTCGGAGCCGCCAGCGGCGTGAACCCGCCGGTCATCACGATGGCCTTCACCACCGTGAGGTCCCGGGTGTACTTGACGGCTCCGGGCGCCTTGACCTCGCCCTGCACGTAGACGACTTCGGCGACAGGCACGACGATGGTGTCACCGGGCTGCAGGCGCAGGTTCTGAGTGATGTCGGCCTTCTGGATCAGCCGCACGAAGTCCACCGGGATCCGCTGGTTGCCGCGCAGGACGAAGGCGGACTCCAGGTCGGCGGCGGGAAGGAGCCCCCCGGCCAGCGAGATCGCCTGCAGCAGCGACAGCTCCTGGGTGAGCTGCATCGGTCCGGGCCTGGCCACGCCGCCCACGAAGAAGATGGGCCGGCTCCGGATCTCGCGGACCGAGACCGTCACCTGCGCGCCCTTGACGGTCTTCTGGTACTCCTCGCTCAGCTTGCGGGCGAGCTCGGCCACCGTGAGGCCGCCGGCCTTGACCTCCCCCAGCAGGGGCAACGAGATGCGTCCGTCGGGCCGCACGAAGACGACCTGATCGAGGTCCTTGTTGTCCCAGACCGAGATGGCCAGGACGTCGTCGACCCCGATCCGGTAGTCGGGCGGGACCGGCTGCTGGGCGCGACTCGGCGCCGCGACGAGCGTCACCAGGAAGAGGGCGACCGGAAGGGCGGCGGAAACTCGTCTCCTCATAGGTGACCCAGACGCTGGCTGGCCAGCGGCACGTGGAGGTCGTCGGCCGGGAGCGCCTCGGGCTCCTCGGCGTACGCCTTGAGCTTGTACTGCAGACAGCGGATGCTGATGCCCAGTTGCCGGGCGGCCTCGGTGCGGTTGCCCCGGGTGGCCTGCAACGTCCCGAGGATGTAGCGGCGCTCCACCTCGCGCAGCGGCAACCCGAACTCGAGCGTCAGCCGTCCCGCGGTCTCGGGGCCGACCTGCTCGCGGAAGATGTCCCGCTCGGCGAGGGTGTCGCCCTCGGCCAGCACGACGGCCTGCTCCAGGACGTGCTCCAGCTGCCGGACGTTGCCCGGCCAGGAGAACGCCCGCATCCGCTCCATGGCCCGTGGCTCGATCCCGCGGATCGGCTTGTGGTAGACGCGGGCGAACCGGCGGATGAAGTGCTCGGCCAGCAGGGGGATGTCCTCCGGGCGCTCGCGGAGCGGCGGCACCTTGATGACGACGACTGCGACCCGGTAGTAGAGGTCCTCCCGGAAGCGGCCGCGGTCCACCTCGACGCGGGGGTCCCTGTTCGTCGCGGTGATGAGCCGGATGTCCGTGCGCTGCGGCTTGGTTCCCCCCACCTTGACGAACTCCCGGCTCTGGATGACCCGCAGCAGCTTGGCCTGGAGCGGCAGGCTCAGCTCGCAGAGCTCGTCGATGAAGAGCGTCCCCGTGTGGGCGAGGGAGAAGACGCCCTCGCGGTTGTCGACCGCTCCGGTGAAGGCGCCCTTGACGTGCCCGAAGAGGTGGCTCTCCATGAGCCCCTCGGGGATGGCCGTGCAGTCGAGCGGCACGAAGGGATGGTCGCGGCGGGCGCTGACGGCGTGGATCGCCTGGGCGATGAGCTCCTTGCCGGTGCCGCTCTCGCCGTAGATGCAGACGGTGGCGTCGCCGCCGGCGACCTTCTCGATGCGGGCGAAGATCTCGAGCATCGCCCGCGAGCGCCCGACGATACCGTGATAGGAGCCCGTCGTGTCCGGCTCCGCGCGGGCGGGCCGTCGCAACGCGGCCGGGGCGGGCAGGGCCTTGCGGAGGATGTCGTCCAGCTCATCGACCGAGCTCGGCCGCACCACGCATTCCGTGCGGGGCAGCGACAGGATCTGGCGGAAGCGCTGGTCGCCGGCGTGCTCGACCAGGGCCAGCACGCGGCCCTGGAAGTGCAGGCGCCGCAGGTGCTCGGCGATCTCCCAGGCCGAGGTGGCGCCGGTCAGGTTGGCGATGAGCACGTCATCGGGGCCGGCGGCGAGGCTCACCAGGGTCAGTTCGGGAATGGATCCGACGCAGGCGAGCGACGCGCCGCGGCCCCCCAGGACCTGCCGGGCGCGCACGGTGATCTCCAGGGTGTCGTCGAAGACAATGATCTGCATGGCCGGCTCCGCGACTATGCCCTACGGCGCCGCTGAGCGTCAATAGTCACTGCAGGCGGCGGCCGCGTGTCAGGAGCGGCGCGGTCGCCTCGACGGTGCGTTCGACCTAGGTCGCGCGGCCGTCCGCCGGGGCAGTGGGCCCGGGTTATCGCGCTCCAGCTTGTTCAGGAGCGTCTTGTAGCTGATCTTCAGGCGCCGGGCGGCCTCGGCCCGGTTCCAGTTGACCCGGTCCAGCACCTGCCGGATGGCGGCCCGCTCGG
>DATLZL010000211.1:0-2543 GCA_035574035.1 Binatia bacterium
CCAGCCCAGCACCGCCGCACCCCCGCCGGTCACCAGCACGTGGTCGGCGCCGCGGCCGCCCGAGCGCTCGCCGATCACGGCGAGCGCGGCCGCCGGGGGCCAGGCCTCCACGCCCAGCCGGCCGGCGAAGTCGAGCCGCTCGGCCGCGGTCTCCACCGGGACGACCGAGGCCCCGGCCCGGCGCAGGAGCTGGACGAAGAGGTGGCCGATCGAGCCGAGACCGACGACGGCCACCGTGTCGCCGGCCTCGACGCCGGCGCGCCGCAGGGCCCGCAGGCAGCAGCCGAGCGGCTCCACGAAGCTGGCGGCCTCGTCGCTGACGTGGGCGGGCACCTTGAACGTCGCCTGCGCCACGTTGGGCGCCGGCACCCGGACGTACTCGGCGAAACCGCCCGGATCCAGGTTGGAGGCGCGGAACGTCCGGCACATGGAGGGGCTTCGGCGCCGGCAGTAGTGACACGCCCCGCAGGGGACGTGGTGGGCGGCCACCACCCGGTCGCCAGGCGCGAAGCCGGCCACGCCCGGCCCCACCTCGATCACCTCGCCGACGACCTCGTGGCCGAAGACGGCCGGCGGCTTCGTCGCGGCATCGGCGATCTTCGCGATGTCCGAGCCGCAGAGCCCGCAGCCCCGCACTCGCAGCCGCAGCTCGCCGGGGCCGATCGCGGGAACCGGCCACGGCTCGGCCACCACCCGTCCCTGCCCGACGAAGACCGCGGCCTTCACCGGACCGTCCCGGCTCTCACAGCAGCCCCGAGACGGCCAGCCGCCAGCCCCGGTAGCCGGCCAGCCGCGCCCGGGCCCAGCACTGCACGGCGATGGCTGCCTTCCGGTGGGCGGCCAGGGTGACGCGCCGGTCGAAGACGCGGAAGCGCCGGGCCTCGATCTCGCGCAGCAGCGCCTCGTAGATGCGGCCCATGATCTCGGCCGGCACCAGCGAGCGGGCATCGGCCGCCGGAAAGGCCGCGGCGGCGGCTCGGTAGAAGTCCCGCGCCCGCGCCGCCTGGTGCTCCATGAGCCGGACGAACTCGGGCGAGTAGCGCCCGGCGGCCAGGTCCTGGGGGCGGACGCCGAACGCCCGCAGGTCGGCCTGGGGCACGTAGATGCGCCCTGCACGCGCGTCGGCGCCGACGTCCCGGATGATGTTGGTCAGCTGCAGCGCGACGCCCAGGTTCACGGCGTACTCGCGCGCGCGGGGGTCGGTGTAGCCGAAGATCTCGATGGCGGCCAGTCCCACCGCCGAGGCCACCCGATAGCAGTAGGGGTAGAGGTCCTCGGCCGTCTCGTAGGTCGCCCGGTCGAGGTCCATCTCGACGCCGTCGACGATGGCCTCCAGGGCCTGGCGGGGGATGCCGTAGGCGCGCACGGCCAGCGCCAGCCGCTGCGCGATCGGCTCGTCAGGGCCCGGCCCCGGCTCGTAGCAGCGGGCCACTTCGCGACGCCAGCGCGCCAGCTCCGCCCGCGGCCGGCTCGGGTCTCCGCCCGGCCCGGACGGGAGGTCGGCGATGTCGTCCACCGTGCGGCAGAACGCGTAGACGGCGTAGAGCGCCTGGCGCCGGGCTCGCGGCAGGGCCAGGAAGGCGTAGTAGAAGTTCGAGCGGCTGCGGCGGGTGAGCTGCGAGACCAGGTGGGCCCCGCCGCGACGGTCGCTGTTCACAGCCGCGCCTCCGGGGCCGGGACGAACCGGCGGACGTAGCCGGACTCGGTGAACCACTGCACCGCGTCGCGCAGCGCCTCGTCGACGTCGGTCTGCGGCAGGCCCAGCTCGCGCACCGCCTTGGCCGGGCTGAAGTACATCCGCTTGCGCGCCATGCGGACCGCCGTGAGCGACACCCGCGGCGGGCAGCGCCGCACGCGCGCGGCTCCCTCGAAGCCGGCCGCCGCCATCCAGGCCAGCGCGTAGGGGATGCGCACGCGCGGCGCCCGCCGGCCGGTGAGTGCGGCCAGGCGCCGGAAGATCTCGCTGAGGGAGAGGTTGGCGTGGCCCAGGATGTAGCGCTCGCCGACCCGCCCGCGCTCGGCGGCCAGCAGGTGGCCCCGGGCGACGTCCCGGACGTGGACGATGTTGAGGCCGGTGTCGAGCGAGGCGAACATGCGCCCGGCCAGGAAGTCCACGATCATCTGCCCGGTCGGCGTGGGCTTGACGTCCCAGGGACCGACCGGCGCCGAGGGGTTGACGACCACCACCGGCAAGCCCTGGCGGGCCCTGTCGAGCGCGACCTGCTCGGCGAGGAACTTCGAGCGCTTGTATGGCCCCACCATGTCGGCCAGGCTGACCGGCGTGTCCTCCGTCCCCGGCGTGCCGTCGGCCGGAATGCCGAGCGCGCCGACGGTGGAGGTGTAGACGATGCGCCGCACGCCCGCCTCCCCGGCCAGCTCCAGGATCGCCCGCGTGCCGTCCACGTTGACGCGGTACAGCTCCCCGGGGTCGGCCGTCCAGAGCCGGTAGTCCGCGGCGACGTGGAAGAGGATCTTCACGCCGGCCAGGGCGGGAGCGAGCGTGGCCGGCCGGGTGAGGTCGCCTTCCACGATCTCGACCGGCA
>DATLZL010000212.1:0-6430 GCA_035574035.1 Binatia bacterium
TTGGCGCCGACCAGGGCCACGATCTCGCGCTCGTGGACCTCGAAGGACACGTCGAACAGGGCCTGCAGGTCGCCGTAGAAGGCGTCCACCCCCTCAAGCCTCAGCAAGCACGAACTCCTCGCCCAGGTAGGCGTCGATCACCCGGCGGTCGGCGGCCACCGCCGCCGGCGGCCCCTCGGCGATCTTCTCGCCGTGGTGGAGCACGACGATCCGCCGGGCCAGCCGCATCATCGCCGCCATGATGTGCTCGATGACGATTAGCGTGAGGCCCTCGGCGTGCAGGCGACGGATCAGCTCCACCATGCCGGCCAGCTCGGTGGGGTTGAGGCCGGCCATCACCTCGTCGAGCAGCAGCAGCCGGGGGCGGGTGGCCAGGGCCCGCGCCACCTCCAGCCGCTTGCGCAGGGCGACCGGTAGCGTGCGGGCGCGGGCGTGGGCGTGAGCGGTCAGGCCGCAGGTGTCGACCACCCGCTCGGCGTCGGCCCGGGCCGAGCGGACGCTGGTGACCCGGGTCAGCGAGCCGATCATGACGTTGTCGAGCACCGAGAGATTCCCGAAGGGCTTGACCAGCTGGAAGGTCCGGGTGAGGCCGAGCCGACAGATGACGTGCGGCGGCTGGCCGGTGATGTCGCGGCCGTCGAAGCGGACCCGGCCCTCGTCCGGCCGGTAGTAGCCGGCGATGACGTTGAACAGGGTGGTCTTGCCGGCGCCGTTGGGACCGATGATCCCCAGCAGCTCGCCGGCCGGGACCTCCAGGCTCACCGCCCGGACGGCGGTCAGGCCCCCGAACCGCTTGGTCACCGCCTCAAGCGCGAGCACGGTCGGCGAGCGGGGGGCGGGCCGGACGGCTCGTCCACCGCGCGGCCAGGCCGGTCAGCCCCTCGGGCAGGAAGCGCACCACGACAATGAGCAGCGTCCCGTAGATGATCAGATAGATGCCGGTGAAGCCCGTCCGGACCCCGGAGAAGGTGGCCCGCAGGTACGTCTCCAGCGACGTGATCAGGATGGAGCCCAGGTAGGGGCCGAGCGCGGTGCCGGTGCCGCCGATGATCGTGTTCAGCGCGAACCGGACGGACAGGTCCACCGAGAAGACGTAGAAGGGGTCCACGAAGCCGACGTACTGCGCCCACAGCGAGCCCACGACCGACGTCAGCGCCGCCGAGAGGGTCACCGCGCCGACCTTGAGCCGCCGGGTCGGGATGCCGAGCGCCTCGGCGGCGTCCTCGTCCTCCCGCACGCCGGCCAGCCGGTAGCCCAGGCGCGACCGCTCCAGGTAGACCTGGACCCCCCAGTAGAGGACGGCCACCGCCAGCGCCACGTAGACCCAGGCCACGTGGCCGAGCCCCAGCGTGGCGAAGCCGGGCCGGAACGGGACCGGGATGCCCTCGCTGCCGGCGGTGAAGCCGCGCCAGCGGCTGGCGACGATGAGCAGGACCTGCGAGAAGGCGATGGTGGAGAGCGCGAAGTAGGGGCCCTTGAGGCGGTTGGACAGGTAGCCGATGACGGCACCGGCGGCCAGCGACAGGGCGACGCCGAGGAGCAGGCCCACCCACGGCGACTGGCCGAACCGGGCCCCGAGCAGGGCGGCGGCATAGGCCCCGATGCCGAAGAAGGCCGAGTGGCCGAGCGAGACCTGCCCGGCGTAGCCGCTGGCCACGTTCCAGGCCGCCGACAGCGCGCCCCAGAGCAGGATCAGGATCAGCCCATCGAGCAGGAACGCGTCGCGGACGACCAGCGGGGCCAGCGCGGCGGTCCCGAACAGGGCCAGGGCGCCGCCGTCCCGCCGGGCGGTGGCCATCAGGCGCCCAGGGTCTCGGCGCCGCGCTGCCCGAACAGGCCGGCCGGGCGGAACACCAGCACGGCGATGAACAGCAGGAAGTAGAGGACCTCCTTCCACGCGGTGCCGAAGTAGTAGGAGCCGACCACCTCCACCGCGGCCACGATCAGGCTGCCCAGCAGCGCCCCCAGCATGTCGCCCAGCCCGCCCAGCACCACCACCACGTACGAGAGCAGGACGAACTGCAGCCCGGCGGTCGGATAGACGGAGTAGAGGGGCGCCACCAGGACCCCGGCGGCGCCGACGGCGGCGATGCCGATGGCCCAGGTGAGCCGGTACACCTGTTGGGTGTCGATGCCCATCAGCGTGGCCGCCTCGCGGTCCTGGGCCGTCGCCCGCAGCACCCGGCCGGTGTGCGTCCACTTCGTGAACGCGAACAGGCCCAGCGTCAGCGCCACCGCCACCGCGAAGGCGACGATCTGGGCCAGGTTGAAGGCGGTGCCGGCCAGGCGGACCACGACCCCCGACTCCCAGGGCCGCACGTACCGGAAGTCGCCCGTCCAGGCCACCAGGGCCACGTTCTGGAGCGCGGTGGACAGCCCGACGGTGGTGAAGATCTGCACGTTGTGGCTGGCGCCGATGACGCCCTTCATGACCAGCGCGTAGGTCGCCAGGCCGACGGCGAAGAAGAGGGGCAGGGCGATCAGCAGGACGACGTAGGGGTCGAGCCGCCAGAGGGTGAACGCCCAGAAGGCCAGGTACATGCCCAGCATCAAGAACTCGCCGTGGGCGAAGTTGACCACCCGCATGACGCCGAAGATCAGCGTCAGGCCCACCGCGATGAGGGCGTAGATGCCCCCCAGCAGGACCGTGGAGACGCCGAGCTGGGCGAGCGCGTCTATTTGCGCTGGTCCCAGGGCCCGAGCGGGATCCACTTCGCCCGGAGGGTGGTGAACTCCTCCGGCCACACGGTCACCAGCTGACCGTTCTGCCACTGCAGCATGTAGTGCTGCACCCGCTCGTTGGCGTTCTGGCCGTTGTCGGCGAACTTCACGCCCCAGCCGTTGATGGTGGAGCCGACCGGCAGGTCCAGCGAGAGCACGGCGGCCCGGAACTTCTCCAGATCGTCGCTCTGCGCCCGGTCCAGCACCAGCTTGAGGATCCACAGGCCGGCCCCGGCCAGCTGATGGCCGCCCAGCGGGTCGCTCCCGGTGCGCTTGCGCACCGCCTCGCGGAACTCCCGCTCGATCTTCTGCCCCTCGGGCCGGAGGGCCTCGACCCGGAAGCCGGGGCCCGGCTCCAGCAGCGCGAAGGGCCCGTTGCCCTCGGCGCCCAGCGCCTTGCCGAAGTCCGGCGACCCATAGCCGGTGGCGCCGGCGTGGACCAGCGCCTTGAACAGGAAGTTCTGCTCCCGGGCCTGCCGCCAGAACAGCACCGCGTCGTTGCCGCGGGCGATGTGGTGCACGACGTCCGGGGCGAGCTGCTTGAGCTTGACGATGATCGGCGTGAAGTCGTTGGTGGTGGCGAAGGCGTAGTACTCGGCCGCCACCTCCTGCATCCCGAACTCGCCCTTGGCCCGCTGGCGGGCGGCCTCGGTCACCCCCTGCCCGTAGGAGGAGTCCTCGCTGAGGAAGGCGATCTTGAGCTGGTTGGGCCGGAGGTTGAAGCGCGGCGCCAGGTGCTTGGCGATGAACTCGACGTTGTACCAGCCGAAGCCGGTGCCGTCGATCTCGGTCCGGAACACGGTCCGGAGGCCGCGCCGGGTGAAGCGGGGATCGACGCACGAGGTCTCCCAGTAGATGACGTTGTGGCGGGCGGCCGCCTCGCTGGCCGCCCCGCACAGCGTGGACGAGTAGGTGCCGGTGATGATCCGGACGCCTTCCCGGGTGATCAGCCGGTTGGCCTCGCTGGCGGCGGCGGTGGGGTCGGTGGCGTCGCCCACCGCCAGGACCAGGCGCTTGCCCATCACGCCCCCGCGCTCGTTGATCATGTCGCGGACGATCTCGTAGCCCTCCAGGTGCCGCTTGCCCTCGAACGCCAGCGGGCCGGTCAGCGGCTCCAGGACGCCGATCTTGTACTCGCCGGCCAGCGGCTGGGCCTGCAGGCCGGTCACCGCGACGGCCGCGGCGACGAGCACGGTGAGCAGCAGGGCGGTGACGGCGACGGCGCGGTTCGGCATGACGGCCTCCTCGTCGGGGGAGCGGACGGTGGCGCTGGTTGTAACACCGCGTTGCGAAAGGTGTCAAGGCGGGGCGTGCTAGACTCCGCGCGTGAGCGACCATCACGGGCCGCGGGCGCTGACGCCGAGCACGATGCGGTTCTGCCCGCTCTGCGGGGCGCCGCTCCGCCGGCGGCCGGTGCCGCCCGACCAGCGCGAGCAGGCGGTGTGCTCGCGCTGCGAGTTCGTCTTCTACCTGAACCCCAAGCTCGTCGCCGGCACGCTGCCCGAGCAGGACGGGCGAGTGCTGCTGACCCGGCGCGCCATCGACCCGGGGCGGGGCCTCTGGACCTTCCCCGGCGGCTTCGTGGACTACGGCGAGTCGGTGACCGACGCCGCCCGGCGGGAGACAAGGGAGGAGACCGGGCTCGAGGTAGCGCTGACCGCGCTGCACAACGTGTACTCCTACCCCGGGGCGCCGGTCATCGTCGTGTACCGCGCCGCCGTCACCGGCGGCACGCTGACCCCGTGCCCGGAGAACGACGCGCTGGCCTGGGTGGCGGCGGCCGAGATCCCGTGGGACGCGCTGGCGTTTCCCTCCACCCGGGAGGCGCTGCGCGAGTGGGTGGCCCTGCGCGGCGGCTCGCCGGCCGGCTGAGGTTCAGCCGCGGGAGGGCAGGGCCAGCGTCGCCCGCCCGGTGACGACCTTCTCGCCCCGCTGGTTCTGGGCCCAGACCTCGAGGTCCACGAGGTGGAGGTCGTCCTTGGAGGACTTGGCCACCACCCGGCCGCTGCAGGTCACCGTGTCCTTGAGCCGCACCAGCGCCGCGAAGCGGACGGCGAGCTTCCGGACCGTCCCGGCCCCGGCCCAGTCCGTCAGCGCCTGGGCGACGAAGCCCATCGTGAGCATGCCGTGGGCGAACACGCCGCCCATGCCGGCGGCCCGGGCGAACTCCTCGTCCTGGTGGATCGGGTTGAAGTCGCCGGAGGCGCCGGCGTAGCGCGTGAGCTGGATCTGCTGGAGCGGGCCCTTGACCAGCGGCGGCACCGTCTGGCCGACCTCGACGTCCTCGATGTAGAGGCGGCCGTACTTCATGGGGCAGCCGGCCTGAGCGCCGCGGCCGCGCCCCGGGCGGGCGGACGCCTCACAGGCGCACCACCGTGACGTGCCGCATGGTGACGACGATCTCGCCGGTCCGGTCGGTCACCGCCGTCTCGCGCACCACGAAGGCCATCGGGCCGCTGCGGCCGGTCTTCTCGTAGATGTCCACGATGCGCGTGCGGCAGAGGTACGTCTCGCCGGGGCGGAGCTGGCCGTGGAGCTCGAACTCCTGCTCGCCGTGGAGCACCCGGCCGAAGTCCACCCCGAGGTCGCGCAGCAGCGCGGCGGAGTCGGCGCGCTCGTCGCGGAACGAGATGGCGAAGGTCGGCGGGGCGATGATGTCGCCCCAGGGCGAGGCCCGGCCGACCTCGTCGTCCAGGTAGAACGGGTTCAGGTCGCCGATGGCGCGGGCGAAGTCCTTGATGCGCCCGCGCTCGACGGTGACGGCGAACGGTGGGTACTCCTTGCCGATCAGCCGGCGGTCGATCGTGACCGGCATCAGGCGCGGGCCTTGGCCAGGGCGCGGGCGAGGAACTTGGCCAGGTCCGGCACCACGAACCGCTCGTGGCGGCCCTCGGCCACCTTCTCCCGGTCGTCCCAGGCCTCGACGGCGAAGAGGAACCGCCGCCCGTCGCCCTCGAGCAGCCGGGCCCGGGCGCGGACCGTGAGCCCCACCGGCGTCGGGGCCAGGTGGCGCATCTCGACCATCGTGCCGACTGTCCCCGCCCCCGGCGGCAGGTGCGGGGCCAGCACGGCGTGGCAGGCCTGCTCCAGCAGGCCGACCAGGAACGGCGTGCCCAGGACCTGGACGCCGGGGTTGCCGAGGGCGTCGGCGGTGCGGTCCGGCGTGACGGGAAGGCTCACCTCGGCGGTGGCCCCGGGCTCGACGTGCATGGCGTGCTTTTACCCCGGGAGGCGCCGTTCCGGCAAGCGCGATCCGCGCCCGGCGCGCGGCCCGCGTGCCATCATAGGCCGCGTGACCCGGTGGATCGCGGCCGGCGGGGCCTTCGTCGTGTCGCTCGACTCCATGGTCAACATCGCCTTCCCCTCGCTGGTGGCGACCTTCAACGCCCCGCCCGAGCACGCCCGCTGGGTAATCGTGTGCTACGTGCTCATGTACGCGCTGCTGTCCCTGGGCGGCGGGGCGCTCGGGGACCGCGTCGGCCACGAGCGGGTGTTCGTTCTCGGGCTGGCCGGCACCGGCGCCGCCTACCTCGTCGCCGGGCTGGCGCCGACGTTCGACTGGCTGCTGGCCGGCCGGGTGGTGCAGGGCGTGGCCGGCGGCTTCGTGTACGGGACCGCGCCGGCGCTCGCCACGCGCGGCGCGGCCTCGCGCGTGGGCGCGCTCGGCTTCCTCAACGGCGCCATCGGCGCCGCCTTCGCGCTGGGGCCG
>DATLZL010000213.1:0-8094 GCA_035574035.1 Binatia bacterium
GATCCAGTCGGCGATCTCGTCCACGTTGGCCACCGTGGCCGAGAGTGCCACCAGCCGGACCTCGGGCGGCGCGTTGACGATGATCTCCTCCCACACCGTCCCCCGCCCCTCGTCGCCCATGTAGTGGCACTCGTCCAGCACCACCCAGCCCAGGTCGCGCAGCCCGCCGCCGTAGAACATGTTGCGCAGGATCTCGGTGGTCATCACGAGGACCCGGGCCTGGGGGTTGACCTTCACGTCCCCGGTGAGGATCCCGACCGTGTCGGCCCCGAGCGCACGGCTGAAGTCGGCGTACTTCTGGTTGGACAGCGCTTTGAGCGGCGTGGTGTAGGCGAGGCGCCGGCCCTCGGCCAGCGCCAGGTGGATGGCGAACTCGGCGACGAGCGTCTTGCCGGCGCCGGTCGGCGCCGAGACGATCACCGAGCGGTCGGCGGCGATGGCCCGGCAGGCCTCGACCTGGAAGTCGTCGAGGGCGAACGGGTAACGCGAGCGGAACTGCTCGAAGAGCTCGTCACGGTCCACCGCCACCCATCTTACCGCGCGGCCCGGTGTATTCTCGGACGCGTGATCGTCTACCAGGTCGGCCTGACCACCGTCGAGGACTACGTGGCGCGCCGGGAGCCGCACCGGCGGGCCCACATCGAGCGCCTGGCCGGTCTGCGGGAGGCCGGAGTCGTCGTGGGCGGCGGCCCGGCACCGGACGGGCGGAGCGTGGACATCGTCTACCGGCTGGCGCGGCCGGAGCAGCTCAAGAGCCTGGTCGAGGAGGACCCGTACTGGACGGGCGGCGCCTGGACCGGCTACGAGGCCCGGTCGTTCCGGGAGTTCGTCGAGCCCTGGGAGGCGCCGCCGATCGTGCTGGACGGCTCGCGCCCGGCGACGGTGGTGGAGGGACGCGTCGAGGACGCCGACATGGCCCAGTTCGCCCTCATCGAGATGCGCGGCCGGCGGCAGGTGGCCTTCGGCGGCTTCTTCCCCGACGGCGCCACCTGGGCCCTGGCCGCCACGCCGGACGGCGAGGCGGCGCTCGGATGGTTCCGCGAGTCGGGCTTCTGGGACGCCGGCTCGCTCCGCGCCCGCCCCCTGCTCTGGGTGCTCTGACCGGTCAGCGCCTGAGCACCCCGTACAGCCACTGCCCGACCAGCCCCATGAGGGGCGGCAGGAGCAGGCCCGGCAGGACGCGGGCCGCGGTGAGCGGCCAGCCCAGCAGCGGCGCCTCGTACGTGAGCGTCCGGATCGGGCTCACCAGCGTCTTGGCCGTCAGCAGCGCGATGAGGGGGCCCGGCGCAGCGCCGCTCCGGTAGAGGCTGGCCGCGACCGGGAAGAAGACGTAGGGGCCGCCCGGCAGCACGAGCCCCGCCGCCCACCCGATCAGGATCCCGCGGCCGATCCCCGCCTCGCCGAGCCAGCGCGAGAGCGCCGGGGCCGGAATGAGCACCTCGAGCAGACCGGCGAGCAGGAAGCCGACGGCCAGCTCGAGCCACACCGCGCGCACCAGCCGCCCGCTCGCCTGCAGGCCCTGGAGCGGCAGCGACGGGTCGCGCCAGGCGGCGGCCACGGCGGCGAGCGCGAGCAGGCCGAGCAGGACCCCGAGCGTGGGCTCCACCCGTCGGCGCGTCACGCCGCCCCGCGCCCCCGCGGGTCCCGGTAGCGGAGCGGGACCGCGCGGGCGTCCTCCGCCTGCCGGCGAGCCTGCTCGACCAGCGCGTGGTGCGGGGAGAGCGCGCACGCCGGGTCGGTGGCGGCGGCGTCGCCCGTGAGGTGGAAGGCCTGGCAGCGGCAGCCGCCGAAGTCGACCGCGCGGCGGTCGCAGCTGCGGCACGGCTCCGGCATCCAGCCTTCCCCCCGGAACGCCCGGAAGCCCTCCGACCCGTGCCAGATGTCGGCCAGCGCGCGGTCGCGCACGGTGTCGAACCGGAGCCCCGGCAGCGTGTGAGCGGCGTGGCAGGGGAGCGCCAGCCCGTCGGGGGTCACGACGATGAACCGCCGTCCCCACCCGTCCATGCAGGCCTTCGGCCGGTCGGTGTAGTAGTCGGGGACGACGAACAGGACCTCCATCCGCCCGCGCAGCCGCCCGCGGGCTCCGGCCGCGACGGCCCGGGCGCGGGCCAACTGCTCGGCGGTGGGCAGCAGCGCCGGGCGGTTGAGCAGCGCCCAGCCGAGGTACTGCGTGTTGGCGAGCTCCAGCCGGTCGGCTCCGAGGGACTCGGCCAGCGCGATCACCTCCGCCACGCGATCGAGGTTGTCCCGGTGAAGCACGATGTTCACGGTCAGGGGCAGCCCGAGCTCCTTCACCCATCGCATGGCCTGGACCTTGCGGTCGAAGGCGCGGTGGCCGGCGATCCGGTCCGAGGGCCCGGCCGCGACGTCCTGGATGGAGACCTGGACGTTGTCCAGGCCCCGGCGCGCCAGCCCGGCCAAGCGCTCACGCGTCAGCGGCACGCCGCTGGTGATGAGGTTCGTGTAGAGGTCGAGCCGTCGCGCCTCCTCCACCAGGGGCTCGAGGTCGTCGCGCAGCAGCGGCTCCCCGCCGGTCAGGTGCAGCTGGACCACGCCGAGATCCTCCGCTTCCCGGAACACCCGCCGCCAGTCCTCGGTGGAGAGCGCGTCCGGACGCCGCGCGTAATCGAGGGGGTTCGAGCAGTACACGCACCGCAGCGGGCAGCGGTAGGTGAGCTCCGCCACCAGCGTGTACGGCCGCTCGGCGGTGCTCATGGCCCGGCGCTGACCAGGCCCCGGTCGGCCAGAGCGTCCAAGAAGCGCCGCACCTCGTCCTCCAGCCGGGCGCGCGGCGCGCCGGCGTACTTCGCGGCCAGACGGTCCACGATCGCCGCCACCGTGTGCTCGCCGGTGCAGAGGCGGACCACCTCGACCGCCGTCGGGCTCAGCACCAGGCCCCGCTCGGGGTAGAGCAGCAGGTGGCGCTCGGTCTTCCGGTCGAAGCGCAGCCGCACCTTGGCGGCCAGCCGCGGCCGGGCGTCGGCGGGCAGCGCCGTCATGCGCGGGCTCCGCCCGGGCCCCAGCCCGGCTCGACGTAGGCCGCGTAGACACAGTCGAGCAGGTGCCAGAGGATCTCGGTCTTCCGGACCAGGGCCGCCACGCAGCGCTCCTGCAGCGCGTACGTCGTCGCGTGACGGACCACGAACGCCAGCGCCTCCTCGGAGTCCCGCCGGGCGCGGGGCGGCCGGGATCGGAAGTAATCCAGCGTCTCGCGGCCGACCCACGGGTAGTGGCGCTCCCAGGCCTCGATGCGGCGGACCATGAGGTCCGGCGCGAAGAACTCCGTGAGCGAGGACGCCACCGCCTCGACCAGGCTCCGCTCCCGCACGAGCTCGACGTAGGCGTCGCAGGCGAAGCGGACCCCCGGGAGGACCGAGCGGCAGCTGGCCACCTCCTCGCGGTCGAGCCCGACCCCCTCGGCCAGCCGCAGCCAGAGCTCGAGACCGCCCTCGCCGGTCTCGTCGCCGTCGTGGTCGCGGATGCGCCGGATCCACAGGCGCCGGAACCCCGGGTCCTCGGACTTGGCCAGGATGAGCGCGTCCTTGATCGGGATGCGGGTCTGGTAGTAGTAGCGGTTCAGCACCCACTGCTGCAGCTGGGGCCGCGTCAGCTTGCCGTCGTGCATGAGCACGTGGAACCGGTGGGCGTCGTGGTAGCGACGCTGGCCCTCCCGCCGGATCCACTCGATGAACGCCTCCGCGGGAAGCGGAGCCCGCTCGGTCACAGGCTGACCTCCATCCCGTCCCAGGCCACGGTCCAGCCGGCCGCCTCGACGGCCCGGCGCTCGGCGGAGTCCTCGCGCAGGATCGGGTTGGTGTTGTTGACGTGGATGTAGATTCGCCGCGCCGCCCGAAGCCCGGCCAGCGCCTGCAGGCTTCCGCCGGGACCGCCGATGGGCAGGTGCGCCATGTCCTCCGCCCGCCGGCCGCCCAGACCGAGCGCCGGCATCTCGTCGCTCGACCAGAACGTGCCGTCGAAGAAGACCGCGTCCGCCCCGTCCAGCACGGCCCGCACCTCGGCGGTGACCGCGGCCACACCCGGCGCGTAGGCCAGCGCGCGGCCGGCCGCGTCCCGAACGAGGAGCGCGACGTTGTCGGCGGGGTCGGCGGGGCCGGAGCCCACGAGGTGCAGGGGCCGCTTGCCCGGGACGGGCACGGCGCGGACCCGGAGCCCCGACGGGCGCGCGTCGGGCCGCGTCAGCTCCTCGTCCTGACCCGGCTTGAGCAGCCGCCAGGTCACCTGCCCCGGGAAGCGCTCCAGCGTGCGGTAGAACACGTTGCCCTCGGTGAAGCCCCGGCGCACGGGCTCGGTGGCGTACACCACCAGCGGGTGCGACTCTCGCAGGTTGAGCAGCCCCAGGCAGTGGTCCAGGTCGCCGCTGGTCAGCGCGATGCCGGCGATCGGCGAGTGGCGGGCGGCCCGGGGGTGGAGCGGCGGGAAGCTCTCGATCTGGGCCCGGATGTCGGGCGAGGCGTTCAGGACGAACCAGGCCTCGCCGTCGGCGCTGACCGCCACCGAGGCCTGCGTCCGCGGCGCGGCGGCGATGCGGCCCCGGCGCAGGCCGTCACAGTTGGGGCAGCCGCAGTTCCACTGCGGGAAGCCGCCGCCGGCGGCCGAGCCGAGCACCCGGATGCGCACTTCGATCCCCGAGACACGGCAGCCCTTCGCCGGCCGGGACGGCCGGTCCGAAGGGCTGACCTCGCGCCGTTTCGGCGCTAGAAGCGGTCGTCCGGCTCGCGGTCGAAGTCGTCCTGGTAGGAATTGATCTCCGCGTCCATCTTCACTTCGACGAAGGTCGGCGTCTCCCAGTCCATCCGTTCACCCCCGCGGTCGGCCCTGTCGGCGAACGCGGGCGTGATGGTAGGCAAACCCTCGGGCTCGCGTCAAGCGGCCCCCGGCCTGGAGCCGCGGCGGCCCCACCCGCCGGGCGGAGATCGGCTCGCCGGCCCGAGATCGGCTAGAGTGAGGCGCCGTGGACAGCGCCGGGTTCCCGCTCGTCCCCGCCCGCCGCCGGCAGGTCGAGGCGTGGGCGGTCCCCCGCCC
Source organism: Binatia bacterium (assembly GCA_035574035.1). Classification (GTDB taxonomy): domain Bacteria; phylum Methylomirabilota; class Methylomirabilia; order Rokubacteriales; family CSP1-6; genus DATLZL01. Next base: position 5,044 of record DATLZL010000213.1, read on the forward strand.
CGCGTGGGTCGCCAAACGCCGGGGCGGCGTGGGAGTGGTCCGGTGACCGAGCGCGAGGTGCGCGTGAGCCGGGACGGGCCGATCGCCACCGTCACGCTCGACCGTCCCGACCGCCGGAACTCGCTGAGCGACGCGATGCTGGAGGCGCTGCTGGCGGCCTTCCTCGAGCTGCGCGACGACACCGGCACGCGCGTCGTCGTGGTGACGGGCGCGCCCCCGGTCTTCTCGGCTGGCGCTCACGCGCCCCTGCGGGCGGGCATGGACGTGGAGGCGCAGCGCCGTGCCTTCGCCAGCGCCTCCGGTCGGTTCCGGCGGCTCTTCGAGCGCGTCACCGGCACGCTGGAGCGCCTGGAGCAGCCGACGATCGCCATGATCAACGGTCACGCCGTCGGCGGCGGCTGGGGCCTGGCGCTGGCCTGTGACTTCCGCCTGGCCGCCGCCGGCGCCGAGTTCTGGATTCCCGAGGTGGACCTGGGCGTCCCGCTGGGAGTGGCCAGCACCGCCCGGTTCGTCCGGCTGGTCGGCCCGGCCCGGGCCAAGGAGATCATCCTGGAGGGGCGCCGCTACCCGGCCGAGGAGGCGCGGGCCATGGGCCTCGTGCACCGCGTCGTCGCCGCCGACGCCCTCGCCGCCGAGGTGCGCGCGCTGGCCGAGCGCCTGGCGGCCAAGCCGTTCCGGCCGCTGGCCGAGGCCAAGGCCCGCATCGACACCATCGCGCGGACCGGCCTGCCGGAGGTCAACGCGATGACCGAGGGCTTCCTCGACCGCTGAGCGCCTGCGAGGGGTCAGTCCACCCCGGCCAGCGCCAGCACCCGCCTCATCCGCTCGGCGGCCAGATCGGGATCGCGCAGCAGGCCCGCCTGGTCCATCAGCACGAACTGCTCGGCCAGGTGCACCACCGAGCGCGCGCTCTCCAGGCCGCCCACCATCCGGAAGTGGGACTGGTGGCCGTTCAGGTAGGCGGCGAACACGACCCCCGTCTTGTAGAAGCGCGTCGGCGGGCCGAAGACGTGGCGCGCCAGCGGCAGCGTGGGCGCCAGCAGCGCGTCGAACCGGGCGACGTCGCCCGCATCGAGGGCGTGCAGGGCCGCCGAGGCCACCGGGGCGATGACGTCGAAGATCCCGAGCAGCGCGTCGGAGTGGCGCTCGCCGTCGCCCCGGATGGTCGTCGGGTAGTCGAAGTCGTCGCCGGTGTACATGCGGACGCCGGGCGGGAAGCGCCGGCGCAGCGCGACCTCCCGCCGCTGGTCCAGGAGCGAGAGCTTCACCCCGTCGATCTTGGCCGCGTGCTGGTGGACGATCGCCAGCAGCGTCTCCTGGGCCTGGTCGAGGTCGGCCGACCCCCAGTAGCCGGCCAGGGCCGGGTCGAACATGTCCCCCAGCCAGTGGATGATGACCGGCTCCCGCACTTGCCCCAGGATGCGCCCGTAGACCTTCACGTAGTCGTCGGCACCCCGGGCGCAGGCCGCCAGCGCACGGCTGGCCATCAGGATGATTCGCCCGCCCACCGACTCGATGAACGCGCACGACTCCTCGTAGGCCTTCTCGACGTCGGCCGGCGTCACCGACGGCGACGGGGCCAGGTCGTCGGTGCCGGCGCCCGAGAACACCACCGCGCCGGGGATGGCGCGGGCCTCGGCGACGGTGCGCCGGATCAGTTCGCGGGCCGTCGACCACGGCAGCCCCATGCCCCGCTGAGCGGTGTCCATCGCCTCGGCCACCGCCAGCCCGAGCGACCACAGGTAGCGGCGGTAGGCCAGCGTGGCCTCCCAGTCGAGCGCCGCCTCCAGCGTCGGGTTGATCGGCGCCAGCGGGTCGGCCACGACGTGCACGGCGGCGAAGGCCACCCGGCTGCGGATGGGTCCCGGCGGCGGCGTGACCGGCGCGCGGCCAGAGAGCGTGTAGGGGGTCAGGCGGCGATCGGCGCGCGGCAGGCGCAGGATGGATGGCATCGCCCCTATCCTGCCCCGGGAGCCGGCGGCCGTCTAGCCCGTCGTTCGGGCCGGCGGCGCCGGCCCGGGCGCCCCGGCGGCGGGCGCCTGGCCGAGGGCGAGGTGGCGGACCAGCAGGTCGTCGCGCTCGAGGCTCGCCCGGTCGCCCGCGTGAACGATGCGGCCCACGTCGAGCACGTAGACGCGCCGGGCCAGCGCGAGCGCCAGCGGGACCTTTTCCTCGACCAGCAGCACGCTGATCCCGGCGCGGTTGAGCCGCTGGATCACCTCCGCCAGCCGCGCCACCGCGGCCGGCATCAGGCCCGTGCTCGGCTCGTCGAGCAGCAGGAGCTCAGGGCCGCTGACTAGCGCCCGGGCGATGGCCACCATCTGCTGCTCGCCGCCCGACAGCGTCCCCGCCCGCTGGCGCCGCCGCTCGGCCAGCACGGGAAACAGGTCGTAGACCATCGCGACCGCCCGCGGGTCGCGACGGTGGGTCATTCCGGCCCGCAGGTTCTCCTCCACCGTCATCCGGCCGAAGAGCAGCCGCTCCTGGGGGACGTAGCCGAGGCCGCGCGCCGCCCGCTTGAACGGCGGCAGCGCGCCGAGGTCCTCGCCGCGCAGGCGGACGGCGCCGCGGCTGGGCCGGACCAGGCCGACGATGGTCCGTAAGGTGGTCGTCTTCCCGGCCCCGTTTCGACCGAGCAGGGCCACGATGTCTCCCGCTCCGACGGCCAGCGATACGCCGTGCAGGACGTGGCTCTTGCCGTAGTCGACGTGGAGGTCGCTGACCTCGAGCAGGGGCGGGCTAGACAAGGGCCGTCCCGAGGTAGACCTCGCGCACCCGGCGGTCGGCCATGATCGTGGCCGGGCTCCCCTCGGCCAGCACCCGGCCCCGGTCCAGCACGGTGACCGTGGTCGCCAGCCGGAGCACCGCCTCCACGTTGTGCTCGATGACGAGCACGGTCTTGGCCGGAGCGAGACTGGCGACGAGGGCAATGAGCCGCTCGGTCTCGTGAGGGCCCACGCCCTGGGTGGGCTCGTCGAGCAGCAGCACGTCGGGATCCAGGCTGAGCGCCAGCGCGATCTCGACCACCCGCTGGTCGGCGTGGGACAGGTT
>DATLZL010000214.1:0-3580 GCA_035574035.1 Binatia bacterium
CCGCCGGTGAAGAGGCCGAGGAGCGCGGGCCCCCGACGCCCGGCGCCGGCGGCCGCCCGGGCCAGGCGCTGACGGACCGCTTCCGGGTCGCTGAACGGGCGGGGCGACCAGCGCTCGGCGCGAAGCCTGGCGACGGCGGCCGCCGCGGCATCCTCGAGCGTCGTCACCCACTCCGCCCCCGCCCGCACGCCGGGCGGGGCGCCCAGGCAGCAGGCGATGACCGGCTTGCCGGCCGCCGCCAGGGCCGTCTCCAGGCGCGGCAGCACGGCCGGGGCCGGCGGCTTGGAGATCAGGACGATCACCCCGGTGCCGGCGTCCGCCGCCAGCGCCTCGAGGCCGAGCACGGTCATGGCGCCGCCGACCTCGGCGTCGAGGTCTCGCCCACCTACACCGATGCCGTGGGAAAGGCCTTCGCCGAGCGCAGCGACGTGCGAGGCCACGGCCTGCAGCCCGGTGCCCGAGGCCGACACGCAGCCGATCCGGCCGCGGGGCACGACGTTGGCGAAGCCGAGCCCCACACCGTCGAGGTACGCGGTGCCGCAGTCCGGTCCCATGCAGAGCAGCCGGCGGCGGAGGGCCTCGCGCTTGAGCGCCACTTCGTCGGCAAGCGGAACGTGGTCGCTGAAGAGGAAGACGTGGAGCCCGCGGCGGAGCGCCTGCATCGCCTCGAACGTCGCGTAGGCGCCGGGCACGGAGATCATGACCAGGTTCGCGTCCGGCCGCTGCCGGAGCGCCGAGTCGAGCGTGCGGGGCCGGGCCGCCCCCGGCGACCCGAGCACCGGCCGGGGCGCGGCGAGCGTCTCGCGGGCGGCGGCCAGCGCGGCCTCGGCGACCGCCTCGTCCTCGGCCGCCACGGCGACGACCAGATCGCCGGGCCCCGCCGGCTTGGTGTCCGGTGTGGCCAGCCCGGCCGCAGCCAGGAGATCGTGGTTGGCCGGCGTCCCCATGAGCGCGGCCGCCTCGCGCACGCCCGGCCGAGCCCGCAGGCTCTCGGCCAGCCGCATCAGGACCACCGAGTCCTGATAGCAGGACGCGAGCACGATCGCCTTGACGATCATGCCCGCGCCTGGACGGGCGGCGCGACCTCCGCCGGGCCCGAGGCCCGCCCGGCGCGGTGCCGGAACGCGTGCTGCGCCAGGAGGTAGCCGGCCAGCAAATCGGCACCCGAGGTCGCGCCGAGCGCCAGCAGGGCCGCCCGGCGCGTCTGGTCCGGACAGCCGGCGAAGGCCCACACCGGCTCGGCGGCCTGGCCGTCGAGCGCGGCCGCCAGGAACGCGCGACTCAGAGCGCCCGTGCGCTCCGCAGCCGCGGCGAGCAGCGCGGGACCGACCGTCTCGACCAGCCGACGACCGTCGCGTCCCGACGTCCAGAGGCCGGCGAGCCAGCCCACCACGAGGTCGTCGCCGGCCGGGGTCAGGCCCGGGCCGAGGCCGAGGAGGGATCGGACTGCGCTCGTGCAGTCGTCCGGATCCAGGGCGGCGGTGGCTGCCGCCAGACGGACGAGCGCCGGCCAGGCCAGGCACGCCAGCGGGTCGCTCGGCGCCGGGCGTGCCGCCAGCCACGCGCACACCGCGGGAAGCAGACCCCCCGCGACACGGGGGCCGGTTTCAGGCGGTTCCAGAGACCGGGCCAGCGGCGGCGCCGGCACGGCCTCGGGCAGCGCCGTGTCCACGACCCTCGCCCGGGTGAGCACGACCCGCAGGCCGCCGCCCACCGTGACCGCGTCCGCCTCCACGCGCACCGGAGCCCCGGCCAGGCTCGGGCCGTCCGCCCATGCGCCGCACTCGACGCCGAACGGCGCCGGAATGGGCCCGGGCCCGTGCAGGCTCAGCCAGCCCCGCTCACCGGCGCCGTCGAGCACCACGTTGAGCGCGCGCCGGAAGGCCGAGTGCACCCGCCCGGTCGCCGGCGCCCGCCGGAGCCGCCGGGCAGCCTCGGCGGTGAGCCGGAGCGCCGGGACCGTCATCGGCGGCGCATCCTCGGCCACCTACTTCTTCGGGCGCGAGTACACGCCGGTCAGAGTCGCCTTGCCGATCGAGTTGGCGTTGACCATGAACCCGGCCAGCGACGCCCGCGCGTCCTTGGGGAGCTCCAGCTTCTCCACCTTGAGCGCGTGCAGGGTGAAGTGGTAGCGGTGCGGCTTGTCGCCGGCCGGCGGGCACGGGCCGCCCCAGCCCGGGGTGCCGAAGTCCGTCACGACCTGCTCTGCGCCCGGCGGCAGGTTCGAGCCGTCGGCCCGGCCGGCGTCCTTCTTCAGCTCGGTGACCGTGGCCGGGATGTTGATGACGACCCAGTGCCACCAGCCGGCACCGCCGGTCGGCGCGTCGGGGTCGTGCACCAGCAGGGCGAAGCTCCGGGTGCCGGCCGGCGCCCCGGACCACCGGAGGGCCGGCGAGATGTTCTTGCCAGAGCAGCCGAAGCCGTTGAAGACCTGCTCTTCGGCGATCCGGCCGCCGGGCTTGATGTCCGGGCTGGTCAACTCGAACGCCCCGGCCGGCACCCGCGCGGCCAGCGCGACCCCGGCCGCCAGAGCCGCGATCCCGAACGACCTGCGCCACGTCATGCTCTCCTCCTGTCGGATCGGTGTCCGCGCCGTGCGGGCGTGAACCGGACCGCAGCCCTCACGGCACCGTCACCCACTCGGGACGCGCCTCATGAGCGCCGTCACGGTGCGGAGGCCGCCCTGGGGATCTGCCTGGCGGCCAGCAACGACTCGGCGGGCCAGCCACGCACCGACGACGGCCATAGCCGCCGCAGAGTCTACACCGACGGCGCCGAGCTCGCCGATCCCCGCCCACCCGAGGCGGCACCGCGACGGGCAGCATTCCCCCAGGGGCCGAGCCCGTCAGGAAGCACAGGAACACGTTCCAGCCGAAGGCCGGTATCGCCCCGCAGATCGCCGTGCCCACGAGCAGGATCGAGGACAGCAGGCGACCATCCGCGTCCCGGTCCAGAACACCCAGGCGCGCTGGAAGGCGACACCCACGTGCCGCGACCGGGTCGTGCTCCGAGCGTCTCCACGGCCCGGAATGCTACCCGACCGCGCTCGGCATCGGAACCGACTTCGTGCGCCCGGGTTCGCGTGATGACTCGTCCGGCCGCGCCGTCGCGTGCCCCGGGCCCCGGATCCCGCCTTCCCGGAGACCGCGGGCCGTGCTCGATGTGCCGGCGGGAGACCGGCGAGGCGGTCGCCGGGGCCGGCCCTCGAATCCGGCCGGTGTGTCGTATTCGCCGATTGACTGACCAGGAGGCGCGGCTCAGGCGCCCGTCGTCGGGTGCCGCGCGCCAGGCCCGGCGTCAGCGGAGGTAGCGGACGGCGAGGAAGCCCGCGACGCCGAGGACGAGCAGCGCCCAGGTAAAAAGGTCGAAGTAGCGGTCGATGAGGTGGCGAACGCGGGCGCCGAAGACGTAGATGACGGCTCCGACCAGGAAGAAGCGGGCAGAGCGGCCGAGCACCGAGGCCGCCACCAGGGTCGCCAGGCTGACGTCGAGGACTCCGGCCGCCACCGTGAAGACCTTGTAGGGGATCGGCGTGAAGGCCGCGGTGAGGATGGCGACGAACGCGTTGGCCTGGTAGAGG
>DATLZL010000215.1:0-4520 GCA_035574035.1 Binatia bacterium
AGCTGGTTCGCCTCGCGCATGGCGTTGGCCTGCACGTGGTCGTAGATCGCCAGCGGCAGCGTCTGCGTGCGGCCAGGGATATTGCCCGCGACCATCAGCGTGATCCCGAAGTCGCCCAGCGCGCGGCAGTAGGCCAGGACCGTGCCGGCCACGAGGGACCGCCAGGCGAGCGGCACCGTGACAGTCCAGAACACGCTCAGCTCCGAGCGTCCGAGCGTCCGCGCCGCCTGCTCCAGCCGCACGTCTACCGCTTCGAAGCCCGCCTGGGCCGTCCGCACCAGCAGCGGGAACGAGCCCAGGGCCGCCGCCACCACCGCCGCTCGCCAGGTGAACGCGAGCTCGAGGCCCACGGCCTCGAGCAGCCGCCCCAGCGGCCCGCCGCTCGCGATCAGCACGAGCAGGTAGTAGCCGAGGACGGTCGGCGGCAGCACGAGCGGGGCGAGGACCAGGGCACCGGCGAGGTCCTTGCCCGGGAACCGGCCGCGGGCCAGGAGCCACGCCAGGGGGACGCCCAGGAGGACCGTCAGCGCGGTGGCCAGGACCGATACGCGAAGCGACAGCCAGACCGGGAAAAGGTCCATGGGCTAGAACTCGCCGGGGAGCCGGAAGCCGTAGCGCTTCATGATCGGACGCCCCACGGGCCCGTTCACGAATCGAATGAACTCGAGCGCCAGCTCCGGGTGCCGGCTCCGGCGGAGGACCGCTACCGCCTGATCGAGCGGCGCGTGGAGGGCGGCGTCGATCAGCACCCACTCGACCTCGGGCACGTCGGCCACCGAGAGCGCCACGATGCCGGCGTCGACGGCGCCGGTCTGGAGGAACTGGAGCGTGTGGCGGATGTTCTCGCCGTAGACCAGCTTCGGACGGAGCGTCTCCCAGAGCCCGACCGCGCGCAGGGCTTCCTCGGCGGCCCGGCCGTAGGGCGCGTGCCGGGGGTTGGCGATGGCGACCCGCCGGACCCGCGGATCGGCCAGCTCGCGCAGCTCGGTCAGCTTCGGCCCGAAGGCCTTCGCCGTGGCGAGCACGATCCGGCCCTGGGCGTAGACCGCACGCGTCTCGCGGATGGCGTGGCCCGCGTCGATCAGATCGTCAATGAAGCGCTGATCGGCGGAAAAGAAGACGTCCGCCGGCATCCCGCTCGCGACCTGCTTGGCGAGGTTGCCGCTGGAGCCGAGCACCAGCGTGACCTCGGCCCCGGTGGCCTGTTCGAACCGGGGCACGATCTCCTTGAAGGCGAACGCGAGGTCCGCGGCGCCGAGGACAGTAAAGGTGCGTGGGCCGGCGGCCACCGTGCCCCGGGAGGCGGCGAGCAGCAGGCAGACGGCGAGGCCGACCCAGCGCCATACAGTGCCGGTCATGCCCTCCTTCCACCGAGGAACGCTGGCCTTCCATCAGCGCGCCGGGTACGATCGCCCCGTGCCCGAGCGTTCCATCCGCCAGCGTAGGAAGCCCCGCCCGCCGCGTCAAAATGTCCAACCGAACATAGAACGCGCGGTCCTCCGTACGAAGGTCTGGCTGCAGGTGGATGGCCGGTTCGTGATGGGCGACGGCGGCCTCCGGCTGTTGCTGGGGATCCTCCGCTACGGCTCCCTCCTGAAGGCCGCGCACGCGATCGGCTGGTCCTATCGCCACGCCTGGGGCTACCTGCGACGCGCCGAGGACGCGCTCGGGACGGCGCTGGTCGCCTCGCGATCCGGCAAAGGCCGCGCGCGCGGAATGGATCTGACGGACACGGGCCGCCGCCTGCTGGACCGGCTCCAAGCGGCGCGGGAGCAGATCGACAAGGCCGTCGGCCCCAGCGGCCCGACGGACGCCGAGATCGCTGCTCGCGCCGCGGCGATCCGGTTGCGCCAGGGACGCGCACGACGCCACCCGCCCGCCTGAGAGCGGCGCGTGAGACCGTCCCACGGCGGGACGCATCGTGCACGGAGGCGCGGCGCGGCGCCGTCGATTCGTCGGACCGGGGCTCCGGTCAGACGGGGCTGCCCTGACCGCTTGGCCACCGGCCTCTCAACCCTCGCGTTCCTTCCGGAGCGCCCGGATCAGGCGCTCCTGGCCCCGCTCCTCGAGGCGGAACTCGATCACGTCGCCGGCGGTCAACCCTTCGAGCATGTCCGCGGCCTCGACGCGAAAGGCCATCGTCATCGCTCCCATGAGCCCCGGGATCGGCTCGTGGGTGATCACGACCAGCTTCTCGGACGGAAGGGTGCCGCGAACGATCCCTTTCACGGTCCAGCTCCGGGCGCCTGCAGGGGCGCCAGGTGGCGCCCCCGGCGATGTCGCCGGCCGGCCGAGGTCGCCGGCTGACAGGGAATAGCCGATCAGGACGCCGGCGACCAGCGCGACGACGCAGACGAGGGCGAATGTGGAGAACCGCCGGACCGCGGTGCCGACCACGACGACCCGCGCGGGACTCTCGGCGGAGCCTCGCGCCTGGACGAGCAGGACGGCCAGGGGAACGAGGCCCCCGAGCCAGGTCCCCGTGGCGAGCCGATGAACGGCGTCGGCCGCGAGGTGCACGGGACGCACGGCCCCTTCGGTCGCCCCGGCGTGGCCGGCCCCAGGCGAGCATGGCCAGCGAGGCGCCGGCGAGCGCCAGGACCTCAACCCTGAGCGCCAGGCGGTCCCGGTCGTCCCGCTCCCGGCCACGCAGCAGCAGGAGTGCTCCCAGGAGCGCAGCGAGAGCAAGCCGGATCTGCCACACGCGTCCAAACTCGGTGCGGAGGAGGAGCGTGCCGAGCGTGTCGGGCGCCAGCGCCTGCGCGGCCACATCGTGGAGAGCGAGTTCTCGTTCACGATCCGCCAGCCAAGATGAGGCGCGCCAGACCCGCGACGGTGTCCCGCCCCACCATGACAGCGGCGGTTTCTGGTTCGGGGCGAGGAACTCGAGGCTTCGCCGTATGCGGCCCAGGGCCGACACGCGGAGGCCGAGACACTCTACCGGCGGGCGCTGGCGATCACCGAGAAGGCCCTGGGTCCGGAGCACGCCTCGCTGGGAGCTACCCTCAACGACCGGGCCCTGCTCTGTCGCGCGGCGGGAAGGGGCCGGCCCACGGGCCGTTGCGGCGCCGGTCCCCGGGAGGGCGGGGACCGGCGCCGCTACCGCGATTTCATTTCCGGCCGGCGCAGGGGTTCTTGGCCGCGCAGGGATTCCTGGCGGCGCAGGGATTCTGCGCGGCGCAGGGGTTCTGCGGGATCTGACCGAGCTGCACGGGCCGCACCTTCATTGTGGTCCCGTTGCCGAACACATAGTCGTTCGCCTTGGCGGCCTGATGGCAGGCAGCGCAGAACTGAGTCGGGCTACCGGCCTTGCCGCTGCCCGTCATCGCGATGCTGCCGTCCGGCGCGACGACCGCGTAGTGCCAGTCGGCGTTGTCGGCGTCGTAGCCCTTTGGGCGCTTCTCCATGACGAAGACGTTGCCGCGCGCGCCGGGCTTGCCGCCCTGGTCCTCGAACGCCTCCTTCACGAGCACGGCCCCGGGCGGGAAGGGGAACGTGCCCTTCATGGCCGGGCCCTCGGCGGTTTTGTTGATGTACGTGAAGACCAGCGTGCTGCCGTGGGTCGCGCTCCTGACCGGGTCCGCGTTGACCTTCTTCCAGCGCTTGTACGCCTTGAACGCCGCCTCGGCGGCCTTGTCCTGGACGGCGCCGCCGGTCCGGGCCGCGCAGGGGTTCTTCGCCGCGCAGGGGTTCTGTGCGGCACAAGGATTCTTGGCCGCACACGGATTTGCGGGTCTGGCGGCACAGGGGTTCTTGGCCGCGCAGGGATTGGCCTTCTGGGCCACTGCGGCCGAACCGGCGGCGAGCGTCAGGGCGCTGGCGACGGCCAGGGTGGTCTCGGACTCGGTCTGGCTTTCGTCCTCCACCGCGCCGACTTCTGCATGCACTCTGCGCTCCGGGCTGCGGTCGGTCGGCGGCTCGACCCGAGCCTGCCGGCCTACCTTCTGGCACTGGCCGTCCAGATGGCCGGGGTCCATGCCCTGGCGTGGGCCAGCTGGCTCTCGGTGACCGTGCCGCCGGTCGGGCTGGGGGGTGCTCTGGTTGGCGGCCTGACATTCGGGGCCGGCATGGTCCTGGCCAAGGGCTGAGCGACCTCGGTCTGGTCCCGGATCGGGACCGGAAGTGGAGGAGCCCTGGTGGCCGCCTTCGGGTTCGGGGTCGGGGCGCTGGCGACGGCGCACGGTCCGATCGGTGAGCGACTCCACCGGCTCGTCCGCACCACCGCCGCCCCGCCCGAATCGATCGCCGAACTGCTCGGCTGGCCGGTAGCGGCGGCGGTCGTGGTTATCGCGGCCGCCGCGGTCGCCCTGGCCGTGGTGGCTGGCCGGTCGGCCTCGTCCCCGACCGGCCGCTGGTCGTGGTGGAAGGCCGGCCTGGCGCTGGGAGCCGTGGGCCTGGCGGCCTGGTTGCTCGGCGCGCCAGCGGGGTGGCGCTGGGGGCTGTCGATCACCGGACCGGCGCGAAGCCTCTTCGAGGCCGTCGCCTTCCAGACCACACAGCCGCTCGGCTGGGGCACGGCC
>DATLZL010000216.1:0-32737 GCA_035574035.1 Binatia bacterium
GACGCGTCCGGCGCTGCCGGCGGGCGCCTGGGTGTGACGGCCGTCTCCGCCCGCGCGCTGGCCGCCGGCCTGGTCGAGGCTGCGGGCGGCCGCGAGCGCCTCCAGGACGACCCCCAGGCCCTCGCCGAGGCGGCCGTCGACCGCCGCCGCCTCGCACTCGCCCGGGGCGTCGGTCACCCGCTCGGCGCCGACCAGGTCGCGCAGCGCCGCGCCCAGGCTGCGGGTGGAGACCGCCATCAGACCCAGGCCCCGGCCGGCAGCGGCCGCCGGGCCGGCCGGAAACCCTCGCCGCAGGCCGGATGGGCGGGCAGGAGCTTGCCGGGATTCATCAACCGATCGGGGTCGAACACCCGCCGCAGCCGGGCCATGAAGTTGAGGTCGGCCTCCCGGTACTGGAGCGGCAGGTTCTTGGCCTTATCCAGGCCCACCCCGTGCTCGCCGGTGACCGAGCCGCCCAGCGCGATGCAGGCGCGCAGCAGCTCCTCGTTGGCCGCCAGCGCGCGCTCGAGTTCCTCCGGCCGGCGGTCGTCGTAGCAGATGAGCGGGTGGAGGTTGCCGTCGCCAGCGTGGAACACGTTGGCGATGGTGACGCGGTGGCGGGCGGCGATGGCGGCCATCTCGCGCATGATCACCGGCAGCTTCGAGCGCGGGACGACCGCGTCCTGGAGCAGGTAGGCCGCCGTCAGCCGCCCGACCGCCCCGGCCGCCTCCTTGCGACCCTTCCAGAGCCGGGCCCGCTCGACCTCGTCGCGAGCCACGCTCACCTCGAGCGCCTCCCGCCGCCGGCAGATCGCGGCCACCGCGTCGGCCTGCGCCTCGACCTCGGCGCGGGGGCCGTCGAGCTCGATGAGGAGCACCGCCCCGGCGCCGGCGGGATAGGTGGGCCCGAGGGCGGCGTTGATCGCACCGATGATGACCTCGTCGAGCATCTCGAGGGCGGCCGGCACGATGCCGGCGGCGATGATGTCGGACACGGCCTCCGAGGCCTCGACCATCGTCCGGAACGAGGCCAGCGCGGTCTTGACCGCCTCGGGCACGTGCAGCAGCCGAACCGTGATCTCGGTGACGAGGCCCAGCGTCCCCTCGCCGCCCACCGCCACGCCAGTGAGGTCGTAGCCCGGCCGATCGGCCACCTTGCCGCCGAGCCGGGCCACCTCGCCGGTGGAGGTCACCAACTCGAGCCCCAGGACGTGGTTGGTGGTGATCCCGTACTTCAGGCAATGGGGGCCGCCGGCGTTGGTGGCGACGTTGCCGCCGATGGAGGACACCATCTGGCTCGACGGGTCCGGCGCGAAGAACCAGCCGCGGCCGGCGACCGCCCGGGTCAGCTCGAGGTTGATCAGGCCGGGCTGGACCACGGCGCAGCGGTTGGCCAGGTCGATTTCCAGGATCCGGTCCATGCGGTTGAGCCCGATCATCACGCCGCCGTGCGGCGCCATGGCGCCGCCGATCAGGCCCGTGCCCGAGCCGCGGGGCACGATGGGGACGCCGGCCCGCCGGCACGCCCGGACCACGGCCTGGACCTCGGCGGTGGAGCGCGGCAGCACGACGGCGTCCGGGGCGCCCTTGTAGAAAGTGTGCATGTCGCACTCGTAGACGAGGCGACCTTCGGGGGTGGTGACGAGCCCGTCGGCCCCGACGATCTCGCACAGCTCGTCGAGGACCGCCGCCGTCAGCGCCATGCGGGCGCTGGCCCTACTCGATCTTCCAGGTGTCGCCGGAAACCAGCAGCGCGGCGAGGTCGCCGGGGCCGCGATCGGCGATCGCGCGGCGCTCCTGCTCGATCAGGAGCTCCTCGTAGACCGGGGCCTCGATGTCCAGCAGGACGCCGACCGGGATCGGGAAGTCGGGGGCCCAGAGGTCGGCCAGGATTTTGGCGGCGTTGACGTTGCGCTCGTCGTGCACCCAGAGCTCGCGCTCGCCGAGGCCGGCCGCCGGCACCACCTTCGGGCTCACGCCCTCCATCACCACCGCCTTCCGGTCGTCGGGCGGGCCGAACAGCAGCGGCCGGCCGGCCTCCAGCGTGAGCTGGGACCGGAGCTTGGCTTCCCGGTCGTAGAGGAGGTTCCAGGCCAGGTCGTTGTACACGTTGCAGTTCTGCAGGATCTCGAGGAACGCCGCCCCCTTGTGGTGCGCGGCGCGCTTGAGCATCTCCTCCATGTGGCGCACGTCGCGGTCCACCGTGCGGGCGACGAACGTGGCCCCGCAACCCAGGGCGAAGGCCAGCGGGTTGACCGGGCGGTCGGCCGAGCCCATCGGCGTCGACTTCGTCACCTTCCCGAGCTCGCTGGTCGGCGAGTACTGGCCCTTGGTGAGCCCGTAGATGCGGTTGTTGAAGAGCAGGATGGTGACGTCCACGTTGCGCCGCAGGACGTGCAGGAGGTGGTTGCCGCCAATGGACAGCCCGTCGCCGTCCCCGGTCACCACGAACACCTTCAGGTCCGGTCGGGCCAGCCGGAGCCCGGTGGCGATGGCCGGCGCCCGGCCGTGGATCGTGTGGAACCCGTAGGTGTTCATGTAGTACGGGAAGCGGCTGGAGCAGCCGATGCCGGAGATGAAGACGATGTTCTCCCGGGGAATCCCGAGGTCGGGCATCGTCTTCTGCACCGCCGACAGGATGGCGTAGTCCCCGCAACCCGGGCACCAGCGGACGTCCTGATCGGACTCGAAGTCCCTCTTCGTGTAGCGGCGCGCTTCGGCGGCGCCCGGCCCGCTGGCGCTCATGCCGGCCTCCCGGTGAGTTGCATGATCGCCTCCAGGATGTCCTCGGTCGCCAGCGGAAGGCCGCGCACGCGGTTGAAGCCTACCGCGTCCACCAGGTACTCCGAGCGCAGCACCCGCACCAGCTGGCCGCTGTTGATCTCGGGCACCAGCACCTTGCGGTACTCGCGCAGGATCTGTCCGAGGTCGGGCGGCAGCGGGTTCAGGTAGCGGAGGTGGACGGAGGCCACCGAGAGGCCCTCGGCCTGCGCCCGCTCGACGGCGGCGGTGATGGCTCCGTAGGTCCCGCCCCAGCCGACGACCAGGAGGTCGCCGGTGGCGGGGCCGTGGATGGTGGTCGGCGGGATCTCCTGGGCCACCCGGCGTACCTTCTCGGCCCGGGTCCGCACCATGTGGTCGTGGTTCTCCGGGTCGTACGAGATGTTGCCGGTGACGTCCTGCTTTTCCAGGCCGCCGATGCGGTGCTCCAGGCCCGGCGTGCCCGGCCGCACCCACGGCCGCGCCAGGGTGGCCGGATCGCGCAGGTAGGGAAAGAAGCCCTCGGGGTCGGTCCGGAACTTCACCTCGATCGGCGGCAGCGTGCCCAGGTCGGGGATGAGCCACGGCTCCGAGCTGTTGGCCAGGAACCCGTCGCTCAAAACGATGACGGGGACCATGTACTTCACCGCGATGCGGACGGCCTCGTAGGCGATGTAGAAGCAGTCGCCCGGCGTGGCCGGGGCCAGCACCACCACCGGCGACTCGCTGTTGCGGCCGTAGAGGGCCTGCATCAGGTCGGCCTGCTCGGGCTTGGTCGGCATGCCGGTGGACGGCCCGGCGCGCTGGATGTCGAACACGACCAGCGGCAGCTCGGCCATGACCGCCAGCCCGATCGCCTCTCCCTTGAGCGCGATGCCGGGGCCGCTGGAGCCGGTGACACCGACGGCGCCGCCCAGCGAGGCCCCGATGGCCGCCGTCACGGCGGCGATCTCGTCCTCGGCCTGGATGGTGCGGATGCGGAACCGCTTGTGCAGGGCCAGCTCCTCGAGGATGGACGAGGCCGGGGTGATGGGGTAGGCGCCGTAGACGATCGGCAACCGGGACCGCTCGGCGGCGGCCAGGAGCCCCCAGGCCAGCGCGCGGTTACCGGTCATCGCGCGGTAGAGGCCGGGCGCCATCTCGGCCGCCTCGACCGTATAGTGCTCGTTGAAGAACTCGGCCGTCTCGCCGAAGGCGTGCCCGGCCTTGAGCACCCGCAGGTTGGCCTCGGCGATCTCCGGCCGCTTGGCGAAGCGCTTCCGGATCCACTCGACCGTCGGCTCCAGCGGGCGGGTGTAGATCCAGGAGACAAGGCCCAGCGCGAAGAAGTTCTTGGTGCGCTCCTTCTCCTTCTGGTTGAGCGGCAGGTCCCGGATCGCCTCCAGGGTGAGCGCCGTCATGTCGACCTTGTGGAGCCGGTAGCGCTCGGCCAGGGCCGGGTCGTCCAGCGGGTTCTGCGCGTAGCCGGCCTTGTCAAGGTTGCGCTTGTCGAAGGCGGCGGTGTTGACGATCAGCAGCCCCCCGGTCTTGAGGTCGCCCAGGTGGACCTTCAGCGCGGCCGGGTTCATGGCCACCAGGCAGTCCAGGCGGTCGCCGGGGGTGTAGACGCGCTGGCTACCGAACTGGAGCTGGAAGCTCGAGACGCCGAACAGCGTGCCGGCCGGCGCGCGGATCTCGGCCGGAAAGTTCGGCAGCGTGGCGACGTCGTTGCCGGCCCAGGCCGACTCGGTCGTGAACTGCTCGCCGGTGAGCTGCATGCCGTCGCCGGAGTCCCCGGCGAACCGCACCACGGCCCGTTCCAGCTCCCGGCGCGGCTTGACGGCTCCCTTGGCCGGAGCCACCGTCTCGCTCATCGATCCTCCTGTCCTTTCCGCGCCGCCCGGGCGGCACACCCCGTCCCCCACAATCGCTCGGGGGGGAACGCGCCGGAACAGCGCGTCCGGCCTGACGCCTGGCTGTCAGGACAGACGCCGCTCATCTTATCGGAGCGCTCCCGGCTCGGCAAGGATTCGGGGGCCGCCGTCGCCGCCCGGGGCCGAGGCCTGCTGCAGCAGCTCGATGAAGCGCCGGACGGCGGGAGTGAGCGGCTTCTGGCGCCGGTGGATCAGCCCCACCGGGCGCACCAGCTCGGGCAGGTCGAACGGCACCACCGCCAGCGTCCGGATCCCGGCCTCCTTCTCGACCGTGTGCCGGGGCAGCAGGCTCACCCCGGCGTCGATCATGATCGCCTGCTTGATGGTCTCGATGTTGTCGAACTCCATCACGACGTGCAGCCGGACTCCCCGCTGGCGCAGGACGCGGTCGATGGCCTTGCGGATAGTCAGCTCCCGGTCGAAGGCGACGAAGGGCTGACCGATCAGGTCGGCCGGGGCGACACTGCGGCGCCGGGCGAAGCGGTGCGCGGGGTGACAGACCAGGGCCATCGGCTCCTGGCGCAGCGGCACCACCGTCAGCGCGCGGTCGGCGGGCGGGTAGGACATGACGCCGACGTCGGCCTCGTCGCTGAGCACCGCCTCCACCACCTTGTGCGGGTGCAGGCACTCGAGCTGGACCCGCGCGTTGGGGTAGAGCGACATGAACCGTTGCAGGTGGTGGCTCATGTCGTGCAGGCCGACCGAGTAGATCGCCGCCACCCGCACGGTGCCGTCCACCCGGGCCCGGACCGAGGCCACCTGGGCCCGGGCCTGCTCCCACTGCTCGAGCAGCCCGCGGCAGGCCTCGTAGAACGTCCGCCCCTCGGGCGTGACCACGAACGGCCGTCGGGTGCGGTCGATGAGGGTCACGCCGAGCTCGCGCTCGAGCTGCTGCACGGCCTGGCTGGCCGCGGACTGGGAGACGAAGTTCTGCTCGGCGCCGCGGGAGAAAGACCGCAGCCGGACGATGTCGCAGTAGAGGCGGAGGGTCTCCAGGTGCACGGACGCAGCCTACCATAAGAAACCCTAATACCCATCATCTGCTTTTTCCCGGATGACTTATGCTCGGCGGGCGGCTAGTATCGTGCAACTCTTCACAAGACACGACCGCTGACGAGGCGAGGGCGACGGCATGATGGAGCAGCAGCGACCGGGTCCCCCTCCGGCCCAGGGCCTGTACGATCCCCGGCACGAGCACGACGCCTGCGGCGTGGGTTTCGTCGTGCATATCAAGGGGCGCAAGTCGCACGACATCGTGGCCAAGGCGCTCCAGGTCCTCGTCAACCTCCTGCACCGCGGCGCCTGCGGCTGCGAGCCCAACACCGGCGACGGTGCCGGCATCCTCATCCAGATGCCGGACCGCTTCCTGCGCCGGGTGACCGCCGGCCTCGGCATCGCCCTGCCCGCGCCCGGGGACTACGGCTGCGGGCTGGTCTTCCTGCCCCGGGAGGCGCTGCAGCGTGAAAAGGTCCAGGTGCTGCTCCACTCCATCGTCGAGGAGGAGGGCCAGCGCCTGCTCGGCTGGCGCGACGTTCCCACCGACGACCGCCTGCTCGGTGCCACCGCCCGCTCGGTCGAGCCCCACATCAAGCAGGTCTTCATCGGGCGCGGCCCCGGCCTGGCCGACCACGCCGCCTTCGAGCGCAAGCTCTACGTGATCCGCAAGCTGTTCGAGAAGGCGGTGGCCGCGCTGGACATCCCCGAGCGGACCTTCGCCTACCTGCCGAGCCTGTCCTCGAACACCCTCGTCTACAAGGGCATGCTGTCGGCGGACCAGATCACCACCATGTATCCGGACCTCACCGACCCCGATCTGGAGTCGGCCCTGGCCCTGGTCCACCAGCGCTTCAGCACCAACACCTTCCCCTCGTGGCCGCTGGCCCACCCGTACCGTTACATCGCCCACAACGGCGAGATCAACACGCTGCGCGGCAACATCAACTGGATGCGGGCCCGGGAGGCCCTCTGCCGCTCGAGCCGGCTCGGCGACGATCTCCGCAAGGTCTTCCCGGTCACCCGGGAGGGCCTGAGCGACTCGGCCACCTTCGACAACGTCCTCGAGTTCCTGGTCATGAACGGGCGCTCGCTGCCCCACGCCATCCTCATGATGATCCCGGAGCCGTGGCAGAACCACGAATCCATGAGTCCGGAGCGGCGGGCGTTCTACGAGTACCACGCCTCGCTGATGGAGCCCTGGGACGGGCCGGCCTCGATCGCCTTCACCGACGGCACCGTGATCGGCGCCGTGCTGGACCGCAACGGGCTGCGCCCCTCGCGCTACTACGTGACCAAGGACGACCTGGTGATCATGGCCTCGGAGGTGGGCGTGCTCGACATCCCGCCCGAGCAGATCCTGGTCAAGGAGCGGCTGCATCCCGGGCGCATCTTCCTGGTCGACACCGTCCAGGGCCGCATCATCGACGACGAGGAGATCAAGGCCACCCTGGCCGCCGAGCACCCGTACGGCGACTGGCTGCGCGAGAACCTCGTCCGCCTGGAGGACCTGCCGCCGCGCCCGGTGCCCGAGGCCGACCACGCCACCGTGCTCCAGCGCCAGGTGGCCTTCGGCTACACGCACGAGGACCTGCGGCTCATCATGGCGCCCATGGCCCGCGACGGCGAGGAGCCGGTGGGCTCGATGGGCACCGACACCGCGCTGGCGGTGCTCTCCAACCGGCCCCGGCCGCTCTACGACTACTTCAAGCAGCTCTTCGCCCAGGTGACCAACCCCCCGCTGGACCAGATCCGCGAGGAGCTGGTCACCTCGATGGAGTCGACCATCGGCCCCGAGGGCAACCTGCTGGAGGCGGCCCCGGAGTCGTGCCGGCAGATCCACCTGAAGGACCCGGTGCTCTCCAACGAGGACCTGGCCCGGCTGCGCCACCTGGACCATCCCTGGTTCCGCTCGATCACGCTGCCCATGCTCTACCCGGTGGCGGAGGGGGCGGCCGGCCTCGAGCAGGCGCTCGCCGCGCTCCAGGCGCGGGCCAGCCAGGCCATCGCCGAGGGCTACAACATCCTGATCCTGTCCGACCGGGGCGTCGACCGCGCCCATGCCGCCATCCCGAGCCTGCTGGCCACCTCGGCCGTGCACCACCACCTGGTGCGGCGCGGCGAGCGCACGCGGTGCGGGCTCGTCGTCGAGAGCGGCGACGCCCGCGAGGTCCACCACTTCTGCCTGCTGATCGGCTACGGGGCCGGCGCCGTCAATCCCTGGGTGGCCTTCGAGACGATCGACGACATGCTCCGCCAGGGGCTCCTCGCCGGTGTGGACCGGGCCCTGGCGATCCGCCACTACATCAAGGCCCTCAACAAGGGGATCCTCAAGGTCATGGCCAAGATGGGGATCTCCACCCTGCAGTCCTACTGCGGGGCTCAGATCTTCGAGGCCATCGGGCTGGACACCGAGTTCGTGCGGACGTACTTCACCGGCACACCGTCCCGGGTGTCGGGGATCGGCCTGGACGTCATCGCCGAGGAGGTGCGCCTGCGCCACCAGCGCGCCTTCCCGGAGCGCCCGGTGGGCGAACTCGACCTCGACTGGGGCGGCGAATACCAGTGGCGCCGCGACGGCGAGTTCCACATGGTCAACCCCGACATGATCGCCAAGCTCCAGCACGCGACGCGGTCGGGGTCCTACGCGGTCTTCAAGGAGTACACCCGGATCGTGGACGACCAGAGCCGGCGGCGGGCCACCCTGCGCGGGCTCATCCGATTGAAGCCGGCCGAGCAACCGGTGCCGCTGGAGGAGGTCGAGCCGGTCGAATCCATCGTGCGCCGCTTCGCCACCGGCGCGATGTCTTACGGCTCGATCAGCCAGGAGGCCCACGAGACGCTGGCCATCGCCATGAACCGGATCGGCGGCAAGTCCAACACGGGCGAGGGCGGCGAGGACCCGGCCCGGTACCGGCCCGACCCCAACGGCGACTGGCGGCGGAGCGCCGTCAAGCAGGTGGCCTCCGGGCGGTTCGGGGTGACCAGCGAGTACCTGGTGAACGCCGACGACCTGCAGATCAAGATGGCCCAGGGGGCCAAGCCCGGCGAGGGGGGCCAGCTGCCGGGCCACAAGGTCTATCCCTGGATCGCCAAGGTCCGCTTTGCCACCCCGGGCGTCGGGCTCATCTCCCCACCCCCGCACCACGACATCTACTCGATCGAGGACCTGGCCCAGCTGATCCACGACCTGAAGAACGCCAACCCGCGGGCCCGCATCCACGTCAAGCTGGTGGCCGAGGTCGGCGTCGGCACCGTGGCGGCGGGAGTGGCCAAGGCCCACGCCGACGTGGTGCTGATCTCCGGTCACGACGGCGGCACCGGAGCCTCGCCGCTGACCTCGATCAAGCACGGCGGCATCCCGTGGGAGCTGGGGCTGGCCGAGACCCAGCAGACCCTGGTCCTGAACAAGCTGCGCGACCGGATCGTGGTCCAGGTGGACGGCCAGCTCAAGACCGGGCGCGACGTCGTCATCGCCGCCCTGATGGGCGCCGAGGAGTACGGCTTCTCGACCGCGCCGCTGGTGGTGCTGGGCTGCATCATGATGCGGGTCTGCCACCTCAACACCTGCCCGGTCGGCATCGCCACCCAGGACCCCGAGCTGCGCCGGCGCTTCGCGGGCAAGCCCGAGTACGTCGTGAACTTCTTCCGGTTCCTGGCCCAGGAAGTGCGCGAATACATGGCCCAGCTCGGCTTCCGGACCATGGACGAGATGATCGGGCGGGTGGACCGCCTGGACTTCGAGCCGGCCCTCGACCACTGGAAGGCCCGCGGCCTGGACCTCTCCACAATCCTCTACCAGCCGGAGATGCCGCCCGAGGTCGCCCGCCGCTGTGTGGTGGCCCAGGACCACGGCCTGGAGAAGGCGCTCGACCACACCACGATCATCCCCGCCTGCCGGGAGGCCATCGAGCAAGGCAAGCCGGTGCGGCTGGCGCTGCCGATCCGCAACGTGAACCGCACGGTCGGCACCATGCTGGGCTACGAGGTCACCCGCCGCTGGGGCGGCCAGGGACTGCCCGACGACACGATCCGCATCCACTTCACCGGCTCGGCCGGCCAGTCCTTCGGCGCCTTCCTGCCGCGCGGCATCACCCTGGTGCTCGAGGGCGACGCGAACGACTACTGGGGCAAGGGCCTGTCCGGCGGCCGGCTGATCGTCTACCCGCCCCGGGGCTCGACATTCGTGCCCGAGGAAAACATCATCATCGGCAACGTCGCCCTCTACGGCGGGACCGGCGGCGAGGCCTACGTGCGCGGCGTGGCCGGCGAGCGGTTCGCGGTGCGCAACAGCGGGGTCCACGCCGTCGTCGAGGGCGTCGGCGATCACGGCTGCGAGTACATGACCGGCGGCCGGGTGGTGGTGCTGGGCCGGACCGGCCGCAACTTCGCCGCCGGCATGTCCGGGGGCATCGCCTACGTGCTCGACGTCGACGGCGACTTCAAGCGCCGCTGCAACCTGGGCATGGTCGACCTCGAGCCCCTCGACCAGGCCGAGGACATCAACCTGGTCCGGGACCTGATCGAGCGGCACGTCACCCTCACCGGCTCCACCTACGCCGCCTCCATCCTGGCGGCGTGGATCGACATGCAGCCGCGGTTCGTCAAGGTCATGCCGCGCGACTACAAGCGCGTGCTGGCCGCCGAGGCGCGAGCGCGGGCCGAGGGGCGCGAGCCGACCTTCGCCGAGCTGGTGGGCGCTACCCGTGGGTAAGGTCACCGGCTTCCTCGAGTTCCGGCGGACGAAGTGGCCGGCCCGGCCGGTGGCCGAGCGCATCCGGGACTGGAAGGAAGTCTACCTGCCCTTCCCGGAGGCGGACCTCAAGACCCAGGCCGCCCGTTGCATGGACTGCGGCGTCCCCTTCTGCCACCAGGGCTGCCCCCTCGGCAACCTGATCCCGGACTGGAACGACCTCGTCTACCGCGACCGGTGGGCGGAGGCCATCGAGCGCCTGCACGCCACGAACAACTTCCCGGAGTTCACCGGCAAGCTCTGCCCGGCCCCCTGCGAGGGCTCGTGCGTGCTCGGCATCAACGACGACCCGGTCACGATCAAGGCGGTGGAGCTCGCCGTCATCGAGCATGCCTTCGACCACGGGTGGGTGGCACCGCAGCCCCCCGCGGTGCGGACCGGCAAGCGGGTGGCGGTGGTCGGCTCCGGGCCGGCCGGCCTGGCCGCCGCCCAGCAGCTCAACCGCGCCGGCCACTGGGTGACCGTCTTCGAGCGAGCCGACCGCATCGGGGGCCTGCTCCGCTACGGCATCCCCGAGTTCAAGATGGAGAAGCGGTTCCTGGACCGCCGGCTGGCGCTGATGGAGAAGGAGGGGATCGCCTTCCAGCCGAACGCCGACGTCGGCGTCAGCCTGCCGGCCTCGGCGCTGCTCCGGGAGTTCGACGCCCTCGTCCTGGCCTGCGGCGCCGGCCAGCCGCGCGACCTACCGGTCCCCGGCCGGGAGCTGCGCGGGATCCACTTCGCCATGGAGTACCTGACCCTCCAGAACCGCCGCTGCGAGGGAGACGTGATCCCCGACGACCGGTTCATCAGCGCCCGGGACAAGCGGGTCGTGATCATCGGCGGCGGCGACACCGGCGCCGACTGCCTGGGCACCGTCCACCGACAAGGCGCCCGCAGCGTCCACCAGTTCGAGCTCCTGCCCCGCCCGCCCGACACCCGCGCCCCGGACAACCCCTGGCCGCAGTGGCCCAACATCTTCCGGGTGTCCTCGGCCCACGAGGAGGGCGGCGAGCGCTGGTACTCGGTCTCCACCCAGCGCTTCCTCGGCGACGACCAGGGCCGCGTGCGGGCGCTGGAGGCTGTCCGCGTCGAGATGGTGCGCGAGGGCGGCCGGCTGAGCGTCCGCCCCCTGCCCGGTACCGAGTTCACCCTCGAGGTCGACCTCGTACTGCTGGCGATGGGCTTCCTCGGCCCCGAGCGCCGGGGCCCGATCGAGGAGCTGGGCCTGCGACTGACGGAGCGGGGCACCGTCTGGCGGGACGAGAACTGGATGACGAGCGTGCCGGGGGTCTTCACCTGCGGCGACATGCAGCGCGGCCAGTCCCTGATCGTCTGGGCCATCGCCGAGGGCCGCTCGTGCGCCCGCGGGGTGGACCTCTACCTGATGGGCCGCTCGGACCTGCCGGCGCCGCTCTAGCTAGGTCCCAGCCGCCCGCTCCGGCGACCCCCCGGGAGCGCGCCGGGCGGCTGCCGCCCCGGGCGGCTTCCCCGGCGCCCGGCGCCGACTCAGCGCAGCGGGCTCTGCCAGACGACGTGGCCGACGAAGAACGGCCCCAGCCGCTCGATGTACTGGGACGTCTGCACCGTCCGGCGCATCGTCTGCACCAGGTGGGAGAGCGGGTGCAGGTCCCGTCCGACCAGGCCGATGACGAAGTCGTTGTCGTGGGTGTCCAGCCCGTGGCAGGCGAGCCGGATGTCGTGGGCCAGGTCGGCGTCGCCGTAGGCGTGGCCGAGGACGGCGTGCTCCTTCACGATCGCCCCCTGCTCGGCCGCCGGCAGCCGCGAGAAGGCGCCGGTGCGGCGCAGCGGGTACCAGATCGCCCACGGCCAGGCGGGATTGAGCGCGGTGCGCCGCGGCCGCCGCAGCAGCCAGTCCTCCAGGTCGGCCTCGAAACCCGAGGAGTAGGTCCGGCCGAACATCGTGAAGGCCGGCCGGTGCGCAAGCGCAGCGAAGGGCTCCGCGGCCAGCAACTCGCGGAAGGGGCCGGCGAAGAACGCCGGGTCTTCGTGCATGGCCAGGACCGCGACGCCCCGGGGGTCGTTGACGTCCCGGTAGAGCACGGCCTCGAGGCCGCTCGCCTCCAGCGCCCGCACCAGCGCCTTGGGCTCCGGCGCAGCGCCGAAGGCTTGCAGCTGCATCCAGAGCCGGCGGCTGGAGGTCTGCCCCTGCGCGCCCCGCTCGTGGACGTCGATGCGCCGCTCCTCGCCAGCGTTCATCCCTGCCACTGCCCTCACCCGCCCCGGGTGTGCATCTCGAGGTGCGGGTCCCGCCGGAGCGCCGCGATCTGCACCAGCGGACCACGCTCGCGCGCGGCCAGCCGCTCCTCGGCCCCCCGGTCGGCGCGGGCCTGCCAGTGGCCGGCGATCAGCGCCCGCAACTCCTCCCGGGTCGCTCCCCGGCGGAGGGGACCGCGCAGATCCGTCCCTTCGATGGCGTAGAGGCACCGGAACCAGAGGCCGTCGGCGGTGAGCCGGCTCCGGTCGCAGGCCCGGCAGAAGGGCGCGGTGGTGGAGGCGATGATTCCGAAGGTAAGGCCGTCGGGCAGCCGGAAGCGCTCGGCCGGTGCGGTGCTGTCCGGCTCGAGCACCGGCTCGATGCGGCCGTAACGGCGGCCCAGCGCGGCCAGGATCTCGGCCCGCGAGACGACCTGGTCCATGGACCAGCGGGTGGCGCCGCCCACGTCCATGTACTCGATGAAGCGGACCTCGGCCGGCACCCGGCGGGAGAACTCGATCAGGTCCCCGAGCTCGTCGTCGTTCACCCCGCGGATGACGACGGTGTCGAGCTTGGTGCCGGTGAAGCCGGCCGCCGTTACGGCGGCGATGCCCTCCAGCACCTGGCCGTGCACCGCCGCCGGGCGGCGCGTGAGCGGCGGGAACCGCTCCGGGCGCAGGGTGTCCAGGCTCACCGTCACCCGGTGCAGCCCCGCCGCGCGCAGCGCCGCCGCCTGCTCGGCCAGCAGCACCCCGTTCGTCGTCATGGCCAGGTCACGGATGCGGGGCTTCGCGGCCAGCTGCCGGACCAGCTCGGCGAGGTGGCGACGCAGCAGGGGCTCGCCCCCGGTGAGCCGGACCTTGTCCACGCCCAGATCCAGGAAGACGTCGACCAGCGCGCTGATCTCCTCGAAGTGCAGGATGGCCTCCCGCGGGAGCCACGCGTACTCCTCCTCCGGCATGCAGTACTGGCAGCGGAGGTTGCACCGGTCGGTGACGGACAGCCGGAGGTTCCGCAGCGGGCGGCCGAAGGCGTCGCGCACGAGCATCACGCCACCCCGCTGGTCACGACCGCCTCCGCCTGCGCCCGCTCCCACTCCCGGATCAAGCCGGTCTTGCGCACGCCGACCTCGAGGTGGTCCCACGGCAGGCGTTCGTCCACGCTCCGCGGACGCGTGGTGTAGAAGTCCGGGTCCCCCGCCCACTCGCGCAGGGCCCGCCGCCAGTCCCCGTCGAGCTCGGCCGCCCGCTCCAGGAAGTCGGCCACCCGGCGGTCGCCCCGGGCCAGCAGGGCCTGAAGCGCTGCCTCCCGCGGGTTCTCGTGCAGCACGCGGACGTTCGGGAACCGGCGCACGCCCCGCTTGATCACCTCCAGCTTGGCGGCCAGCGACTCGGCGCCGTCGAACGGCGCCCACTGGAAGGGCGTCCAGGGCTTGGGCACGAACGACGAGATGGACAGCGTCAGCCGACCGAAGGGGTGGCCGGCCGGATCGGGCACGCGCAGCCGGTCCAGCATCCGCCGGGCGAGGTCGGCGATGGCCTCGACGTCCTCCAGGGTCTCGGTGGGCTGGCCGATCATGAAGTACGTCTTGAGGTTGGGGATGCCGTGCCGGCGCACGAGGTCGCAGGCGGCCAGGATCTGCTCGTCGCTGATGCTCTTGCGGATGGCGCGCCGGAGCCGTTCCGTCCCCGCCTCCGGCGCCACCGTCAGCGTACGATGACCGCCGCGGGCGAGCGAGGCCGCCAGCTCGTCGGTCAGGCTGTCGGCGCGCAGCGACGAGATCGACAGCTCGAGGCCGTGGGCCTCGATGACCGTCAGCAGCTCGCCGATCCAGGGGTAGTCCGACACGCAGGCCCCCACCAGGCCGATGCGACGGTTGGCCGGGTCGGCGGCCAGCCGGGCCACCGTCTCGCCGAGGGCCGCCACGCCGCGGTGCCGCACCGGCCGGTACACCTGGCCCTCCAGGCAGAAGCGGCAGCCGCGCCCGCACCCCTTGCCGACCTCCAGCAGGGCCATGTGGCCGTACTCGGCCTGCGGCGTCTTGACCAGCGAGATGGTTTCGAAGCGGTTGACGTCGCTCAGCCGGCGCTTGACCACCGGCAGCGGCGCGCCGTCGCGCGGGCGCACCTCGGCGATCGTCCCGTCGGGGCCGTAGTCGACGTCGTACCTGTCGGGGACATAGATGCCCGGCACCGCCGTCAACCGGTCCAGGAACTCGGCCCGGTCACGGTACCCGGCGCGGTAAAGATCGACCAGCTCGCCGACCACCTCCTCGCCCTCGCCCACCACGATGAAGTCCATGAACGGGGCGATGGGCTCCGGGTTGGCGAAGGCGCACACCCCGCCCATGAGCACCAGCGGGTCGTGCGGCCGCCGGTCGGCCGCCCGGAGGGGGATGCCGCCCAGGCGCAGGATCCGCAGAGCGTGGATGTAGTCGCCCTCGTAGGTGATGGAGAAGCCGACCATGTGGAAGTCGGCCAGCGGCCGCTGCGACTCCAGCGAGAAGATCGGCGTGCCGGTGCGCCGCAGCTCCTCGATGTCTTCGGGGTCGGGCAAGAACACGCGCTCGCAGACCACGTCAGGCCTCCGGTTCAGGTGCCAGTAGATGGTCTGGAAGCCCAGGTTGGACATCCCGACCGCGTAGCGGTTGGGGTAGACGAGGGCGATCGCCGCCCGGCCGCCCCAGTCCTTGCGGAAGGCGCCTTCCTCGGTGGCGAGCAGGGCCTGACTCTTCTGCTTGAGCCGCCACGACATCCCGGTCAGCCTACCACAGGGCCCTCAGCCCTTGACGACGCCGATCGGGCGCAGGCGCGCCACCTTGCGCGAGATCCCGAAGCGGTGGACCACCTCCACCACGTCCTTGACGTCCTTGTAGGCCTCGGGCATCTCCTCGGCCAGCGCGTCCCGCCCGGTGGCCCGGGCGACGATGCCCCGGGCCGCCAGCTCGTCAGCGATCCGGCGGCCCCGGGCGGCCTTGACCGCCGCCGTGCGGCTCAGGACCCGCCCGGCGCCGTGACAGGTGCTGCCGAAGGTCTCGCGCATGGCCGCCTCCGTCCCCAGCAGGACGAACGAATAGCGCCCCATGTCCCCGGGGACCAGGACCGGCTGGTCGGGAAAGGCCCGCGTGGCCCCCTTGCGGTGCACGAGCACCCGGCGGCGCCGGCCGTTGACCGCGTGCTCCTCCTCCTTGGCGATGTTGTGGGCGACGTCGTAGATGACCCGGACCGAGCCCGGGGCCGCGCCCAGCACGCGCTGGAGAACCTCGCGCGTCCAGTGCGCCAGCAGCTGGCGGTTGGCGAAGGCGAAGTTGGCCGCCGCCCGCATGGCGCCCAGGTAACGGCGCGCCTCCTCCGACTCGATGGGCGCGCAGGCCAGCTGCCGGTCGGGCACGCTGATGCCGTAGCGCCGCAGCGCCGCCTCGGTGATCTTGAGGTAGTCGGTGCAGACCTGGTGACCCAGTCCGCGTGAGCCGGTGTGAATCATCACGGTCACCTGTCCGGGGCGCAGGCCGAGCCGCTCGGCCGCCGCCGGGTCGTAGACCTCGTCCACCACCTGGACCTCGAGGAAGTGGTTCCCGGAGCCGAGGCTGCCGAGCTGCTGTCGGCCGCGCTCGAGGGCGTGAGCCGAGACCTGCTCGGGATCCGCCCCGGGGATGCGTCCCCCGGACTCCAGGTGCTGGAGGTCCTCGGGCAGGCCGTAGCCCCGCTCCACCGCCCACGCCGCACCCCGGGCCAGGACCTCCCGGAGGTCGCGGTCGGTCAGCGAGACGCGTCCCTTGGAGCCGACCCCGGTCGGAATGGCGCCATAGAGGACGTCGACCAGCTCCCCCAGCCGGGGAGCGACGGCGGCGGCGTCAAGGTCCGTCGCCAGCAGGCGCACGCCGCAGTTGATGTCGAAGCCGATCGCCCCGGGGCTCACCACGCCGGTCTCGACGTCGGTGGCGACCACACCGCCGACCGGCAGCCCGTAGCCCTGGTGGATGTCGGGCATCGCGAGCGCAGCCTTGACGATGCCAGGCAGCGTGGCCCCGTTGGCGAGCTGCTCCAGCGAGGCCTCGGTGCGGATGTGGGCCATCAGCCCCTCATCGGCCACGATCAGGGCCGGCACCCGCATCCCGGGCCGGCCGTCCGGGGGAATGCGCCAGAGGTACGGTCCGATCTGCTCGACCTTCACACTCGTTATTGTAGCGGCCGCGAGGAGTTGAAGCGGCCGCGAGCAGCGCCGGGAGGCGGCGCGCGGCGCCGGTCTCAGCCGGCCACGGCGGGCCGCGTGCGCCGGTGGGTCCAGGCCAGCCCGGCCAGGGCCACCAGGACCCCCGCCACGCTGGCCAGCTGGGGGACCCGGAACTGGCCGAGCCAGAAGCTGTCGAGCCGGAGCGCCTCGATGGCGAAGCGCCCCACGGAATAGAGCCCGATGTAGACGAAGAAGAGCGCGCCGGGGTGGGCTCGCAAGCGGGGCCGGAACCAGAGGACGAGCGCCAGGAACACGCCGAAGTCCCAGAGTGATTCGTAGAGGAACGTCGGGTGGAAGTAGTCGTACTGCGCGTACCCGGGGGGGCGATGAGGGGGCGAGATGTAGAGCTTCCACGGCAAGTCCGTCGGCCGGCCGAATGCCTCCTCGTTGAAGAAGTTGCCCCACCGCCCGATGGCTTGCCCGATCGCCAGGCTGGGTGCGGCGATGTCGAGGCCCCGCAGCACGGGCAATCTCCACCTCCAGGCCAGCCAGGCCCCGACCAGCGGGCCCACGACGAGCCCGCCGTGGATCGCCAGGCCGCCCTCCCACACCGCGATGATCTTCCTCGGGTACTGGCCGTAGTAGTCCCAGTTGAAGACGACCTCCCAGAGGCGGGCGCCGACCAAGCCGGCCAGGATCGCCCACTGAGCGGCGGCGATGATGTCGTCGGCCGGCAGCCCCTCGCGGCGCGCCTGCCGGTGGCCCAGCCAGAGGCCGACGACGATCGCCAGCGCCATGAGGATGCCGTACCAGCGGATGACGATGGGCCCGATCTCGAAGGCGACTGCGCCGGGCGAGGCCATGCTCGCCTCGTACGATAGCGTGGTCGGGCGGGGATTTCCAACGAACCCCCCGGGAGGATGGTAGGGGCGGCAGGATTCGAACCTGCAAGTCCTCGCCGAGGACCGAGGGGTTTAAGCCCTCTGCCTGTTCCAGTTCGGCAACGCCCCCGCGAGCGGGACCCGGGATCTCAGGCGCGCGGTGAAGTGGAGGCGGCGAGCGGATTCGAACCGCTGAATAGAGGTTTTGCCAGCCCGCCTCAGCCCGCGCCTCTACCCGGGCCCATCTCCCACAATCCGCGCTATCTCGCGTGTTTACGAGTGGCCGAAGTATACCCCGGAAACCCGATTCGGCCGAGGAAATCAGGGTCGGTCTAGCAAAGTAGTAGCTAAGTCGAGCCGCCCCGACCTACTACACCAGGCTCCACCGCGGCGGTTTCCGGCCGGCGTGGGTGCCGACGCCAAAGTACTCCAAGATGTCCACGCGAGCGACGCGGAACCCCTCACCCATGACATCGATCGTTCCGCCGCACCGGTAGCAGCTGGGCGCCGAAAAGCCGCCGTCGACGGCTCTCTTAACGGCCCGAATCTGTCGACGCGAGCCCAGTGCCGCGTAGTCTGTCGCGAGGTACGGACCCCACACATCCGGAGGTCTTGGCGACTCCTCCAGGGCTCTCGCCTCCATGTACGCACAGGCCATACACTTTGGCACAAGCACCCAAGGTTCACGGCCGTGGCGTAACCGCGACGGCGTCGGGCGCGACGGACGGTCTCGCACACCCGTGCGACAACCCAGGCTATGCGTTCGACCTCCCATCGTCGCTCCGCGCGCACGTACTCTTCCCACAGCTGGTTCATATCGGGGGGATCGAAGCTCTCTGTCTCGCGCACGTCGCAGACCGCCTCCTACTTGAGTCGGACAACGTTTTACCGGGCCCGCCAAAGAGCTCGAGCGGAGGTTTGTGAACCTGACGCCTTCCGTAACTGCGCGTCGACGCCCACTTTGCCGGCTCGCTTACCTGAAACTTATCTACTCCGGCGGGCTCCCGAGGCCCGCCCGGGAGGCCGGGCTCTATGGGTACTGACCCCGAGTTCCCTGTCCCTCCACCGCCGGTTCCGGGGCCGGCCCGAAGCGCCCGCGGCGTCTTTGGCCCCGCAAGGAGCACCCGTTGCCCTATCGAGCTGGCCGCTCCGGTCTCCGAATAGCCAGGATCCACACGCCGAAGCAGAGGATGGCGCCGCCGGCGATGAAGCCGGACAGGGACTTGCCCGCTCGTAGCGGGTGAAGATGCCCTTGTCCATGAGGCTGGCGTGGACCCTCGGGCGGATCTCGTTCTCGGCCTTGACGACGGGGATGGTGAGTACAAGAACGGCGAACGGGCGGCGAGCACCAGCGCCATGACGCCGACAGCCAGCGCCAGTCCCAGGAAACCCAGCAGATCCCAGAGGACGGTGCCGAGGAAGGCCAGACCGTAGATGATGACGCCGAGCGAGGACGTCGTCGCTGGCTGGCAGCCCGGTGGGCGCCGCCGTCGGGCCCGGAAGCTTCGGGGCAACCCTACGGATCAGCGACTCGCCTCATAGGGGGACGGAAGCGGAGCCTCTCAACCTCTCGCAGTAGACCCACCGCCTCGTCGGACGACGCCGGCTGCAGCGGGTGGGGCGCAGCGCAAGACCGGTCAGCAGGAACTCGATCCCAGCCCAGTCGAAGGGTGGTACAACGCATGGCGTCACTCGGCGCTCGACCACTGCTGCCCAAGGCGGCCCTCCAGTTCACTCTCCTCGGAACCGGCCCAGCTCCAGAGCATCACGCCTCAAAGGCTGCGGCCTTCGCGGATAGGGTCAGGCCGCATCCTCCGCGAATGCCTCCTCACGTCTGGCGCGGACGGCTGGCAGCGTCACCGCCACCAGGGCTGCCAGCGCCAGCAGGAGCATCGCCGCGCTCAGCGGACGCCGGAGGAAGACGGTGGGGTCTCCTCGCGATAGCAACAACGCCCGTCGCAGGTACTCCTCCATCATGGGCCCCAGGATGAACCCAAGGAGCATTGGCGCCGGCTCGCAGTCGAGCCGCGCACAGGCGTAGCCGAACACCCCGAACAGCGCCATGAGGTAGACGTCGATGACACTGTTGTTCAACGTGAAGACCCCGACCGCGCAGAATGCCAGGATGGTCGGGTAAAGCGCGTGATACGGAACCCGGACGAGCCGCACCCACACCCCGATCAAGGGCAGGTTCAGCACCAGCAGGAACATGTTGCCGATCCACATGGATGCGACAACGCCCCAGAACAGGTCCGGCTGCTCCTTCGTCACCGCGGGACCCGGCTGGATTCCGTGAATGACCATTGCCCCTACCATGAGGGCCATCACCGGGTTGCTGGGAATCCCGAGCGTCAGCATCGGGATGAATGAGGTCTGCGCCCCTGCGTTATTGGCTGCCTCCGGGCCGGCCACACCCTCGATCGCGCCCTTGCCGAACTCCTGTCTGAAGCGAGACGCCTTCTTCTCCAACGAGTATGATGCGAAGGACGCCAGCGTCGCCCCGCCGCCGGGCAGGACGCCGAGGACCGAGCCCAATGCGGTCCCCCGGAGGATCGGAGCCGCCATCCGCTTCCAGTCCTCCCGCCTGGGCATCAGGCTCGTGATCACCGGCACCGCGCCCGCCGTTGTTTCCCGCTCCACGTTCCTGGCCACCTCCGCGAGACCGAACATCCCCATGGCGACCACCACGAACCCGATGCCGTCCGACAATTCGGCCACGCCCAGGGTGTACCGCTGGACTCCCGAGTTCACATCCGTTCCCACCAGGCCGAACAGCAGGCCGGTCACCGTCATGGCGATCGCCTTCAGGGGCGACCCGTGCGCGAGCACCACGGCCGCGATCAACCCCAGCACCATCAGCGAGAAGTACTCCACCGGCCCAAACCCCAGCGCCAGGTTTCCCAGGGGCGGTGCAGCCACGGCCAGGACGAGCGTGGCCACGGTCCCCGCGAAGAACGAGCCGATGGCCGCCGTCGCCAGGGCCACGCCGCCTCGCCCCTGCCGCGCCATCAGGTGGCCCTCGAGCGCCGTGACCACAGACGACGTCTCCCCGGGCAGGTTCACGAGGATGGCCGTGGTCGACCCCCCGTACTGCGCGCCGTAGTAGATTCCCGCGAGCATGATCAGGGCCGCGGCTGGTGGCAGCGTGAAGGTCGCCGGTAGCAACATCGCGATCGTGACCACCGGCCCGAGTCCCGGCAGTACGCCGATGAGCGTCCCCAGCGACACGCCGATCACGCAGTAGAGCAGGTTCCCGGGGGCGAGCGCCGACGCCAGCCCTAGGCTGAGGTGGCTCCACAGGTCATGCATGTCAGTGCCCAAGCCCGGGGCCGAGAATCGGCATGGGCAGCCCGAGCAGCTTCACGAAGACCAATACGCTGAAGGCCGCCAGCGCGCCCGCCAGCGCCAGGGCCGTCCGCCAGGAAAATCGGCGGCTTGCCCACGAACTCACAACGACCAGCACAACGAGCGCTGGCACCACACCCGTCCGGCGCACCAGAACGCCGAACAGCAGCGTCGCAACCGTGATGACCGCGAGCGGCACGAGGGTCAGGCGACCCACGGGCGCGCCGCGCACCGCGAGCGCCCGCAGCGCCAGCACCCCGCCCAAAACCGCAAGAAGCCCGCCGAGCACCAAGGGGAAGTAGGCGGGCCCCATCCGCGTCGCGGACCCCATCGGATGATGCCGGACCAGGAGCACTGCGGCAACTCCCAGGCCGGCAAACATGACGCCGGCCCAGAAATCCCTCGGCGCCCGGATCGTACCGCCCACGCTCTCGTCGCCTTCGAGGACAGCGGAGCGCCGGCTACTCCTCCGGTTTGATGTCCGCGGCGCGAATCACGGACTCCCATTCCGCGTATTCCCTGGCCACACGTTCGGCGAGCTGCGCCGGCGTGCTGGAGGTGGCGGTCACACCGAAGCCTGCGAACCGGTCGCGGATCTCCGGAGTGGCAAGGGCCTCCGCTAGCGCGGCATTGAGCCGACCGATGACGTCGGGCGGCGTGCCCGCTGGCGCGAAGACGCCAAACCACACCTCAGTGGAGAAGTTCGGGACTGTCGCGGCGATCGGGACGGCGCCGGGTGCCAGCGGGGAGGGCCGAAGCGACGACACTCCGAGGAGTCTCACCTTTCCCTCTTTGATGTGGGTGTTCATCGCGGAC
Organism: Binatia bacterium; assembly: GCA_035574035.1. Lineage (GTDB taxonomy): Bacteria > Methylomirabilota > Methylomirabilia > Rokubacteriales > CSP1-6 > DATLZL01. Next base: position 21,811 of record DATLZL010000216.1, read on the forward strand.
GATGTGGTGGTCATCAGAACCTTCACCTCGCCGCTGAGCACGGCCATCGTCGCGGGCGCCTGTCCCTTGTACGGCACGTGCAGCATACGGATGCCCGCCGCCTTACTGAATAGCTCGGTGGCCAGGTGACCGAATGATCCGTGCCCGGCGGTCGCGTATTCGAGTTTGCCCGGATTGGCCTTCGCATACCTGATCAGCTCGCGCACGCTGTTGGCCGGCACGCTCGGATGCACCACCAGCAACATCGGCGCGAGTGAGATCAGGGAAACCGGGGCCAGGTCCTTGATCGGATGGTATCCGGCATCCTGGCTCAGGCTGGGCGTGATGACCAGAGCGTTGTTGGGGAAAAGCAGCGTGTGTCCGTCCGGCGTGGCGCGCGCCACCTGTCGGGTCGCCAAAGCGCCGGCTGCGCCCGGCCGGTTGTCCACGACGATCGGTTGCCCCAGGATCCGGCGAAGCGGCTCTTGCAGCACGCGGACTTGCAAGTCGCTAGTGCCCCCTGGTGGGTACGGCACGACGATCTGGATCGGCCGGCTGGGAAACGCGCCCTGTCCGCTCGCTGGGGACGGAACAGTTAATGCGATCACTCCCGCCATTACGACCACCAGCGCCCAAACCATTCCGAGCCTCCTGTTCCTACGGGTTCACACCGGACCATCGCTCTCGGCCGCCGCCACCTGTTCAACTGCGGCTCCCACCGGGCCGACGGCCTGGTGCAGCACGCCTTCCCGCCTCAGCGCCATCACCTGGCTGTCCGAGTACCCGAGCAACCTCGAGACGATTTCCGCGCCGTGCTCGCCCAGCTCCGGTACCCAGCCGCCGGCGCTGGCCGCGCCGCGGCTGAACCGAAACGGCGGCTCGGGCACGCGCAGTGGCCCGGCGCCGTCGTTGATCGTCCGAAACGATGCCCGTTCCCGCACCGGCGGCAGGTCCATCGCCTGGCGGACGCTGAAGTACCTCGAGCACGGCACGCCTGCCGCCGTCAGGACGGCCTCACACTCCTCAGCACTCCGCCCGGCTGCCCACGCTTCCAGCAGCTGGAGAAGTTCGCTCCAGTAGTGTTCGCGCGCCGCCACGGTGGCGAACCGCGGATCGGCCGTCCACTCGGGGCGGCCCACCGCTCGGGCCAGCGCTTCGAAGTTCTTCTGGCTGACCGGTGCCACGAGTACGAACTCATCCTTCGTGCGCATCGGCTCGTACACGGGACGGCGGCGCTCGGCTGGGAACTGCGCCTCCTGGCACTCATACACGAGCATGCTCATCATCGCGTCCATCAGGGACAGGTCGATGTACTCGCCACGTCCCGTCCGGACCGCCCGATACAACGCGGCCTGAATCGCACCAAACGCCAGCGCCCCTCCCAGCACGTCGGCAACGAAGATCCCGGTCTTGAGCGGCCGTTCACTCCCACCCTGGTACATGAGATTGGCGACATCGAAGCCGCTCACCGCATGGAGCACGGGAGCATACGCGCTGCGGGCGGCCCATGACCCAGTCTGGCCGAATCCCGAAATCGAGCAGTACACGAGGCGCGGATTCGAGCCCTCAAGCGTCTCATATTCCAGCCCCAGTCGCTGCATCACACCCGGCCGGAAGTTCTCGACGACGACGTCGCACCGGGCGGCAAGCGCGATGACCAACTCCCTCGCCGCAGGCTTCTTCAGGTCCAGGGCGATACTCTTCTTTCCGCAGTTGAGCTGAGCGAAGTACGCGCTCCGTCCATTTCGGAGCGGCGGCCGCAGCCGCATGTGATCTCCCTCCGGCGGCTCGACCTTAATGACCTCCGCACCGAGGTCAGCCATCAGCCGCGTGCAGTAGGGCCCCGACATCATCGCGCTGAAGTCGAGGACCCGCACGCCTGCGAGCATTCCCTTGTCGCCCATCGCCGTCATTTCCCGCCCGCGCTCGTCGGTCGGCGGGGGTTACGCCAGCAGGTGCCGCGCGATCACCAACCGCTGGATCTGGTTCGTGCCTTCGAAGATCTGGTTGATCTTGGCGTCGCGCATCATGCGCTCCACCGGGTAATCCTTCATGTAGCCGGCGCCGCCGAAGATCTGCACTGCGTCTGTCGTCACCCGCATCGCGACATCGCTAGCGAAACACTTGGCCATGGATGCCATCTCCGTCAGGCGCGAGAAGTCTCCCGCGTCCACGAGGCGGGCACACTCGTAGACCAGTGCGCGAGCGGCCTCCACCTGCATCTGCATGTCGGCCAGCATGAACTGCAGGCCCTGGAAGTCGGCGATCGCTCGGCCGAACTGCCTGCGCTCCTTTGCGTAGGCGACGGCCGCGTCCAGGGCCCCCTGCGCGAGGCCCACAGCAGCCGCGCCCACTGTCGGTCGGTTCAGGTCGAGGATGCGCATCGCCGCGCGGAAGCCCTGGCCCTCCTGGCCGATCATATTCTCCGCGGGCACCCGCATCTCCTCGAAGTACAGCGAGACGTTGGGGACGCCGTGGAGTCCCATTTTGCGCTCGTTCTTTCCCACGTGGAATCCGGGCGTCCTCGTATCGACCAGGAAACAGCTGATCCCGTCGAACCCGCGCTCGCCCGAGGTCCGCGCGAACACCAGCACCCAGTGCGCGATGTTGCCCCACGTGATGTAGCACTTCTGTCCGTCGATGACCCAGCTGTCGCCATCCCGGCGCGCGCGCGTCTTCATCGCGCCCACGTCCGAGCCGGCCTCCGGCTCCGTGATCGCCACGGCCGTTAGGGTCCGCCCCTTGGCCGCCATCGGCAGCCAGCGCTGGCGCTGCTCCTCCGTCCCGAAGTGGAGCAACGGCAAGACCAGGCCGATAGAGTTCTGGCCCGCGATCAGCGCGCACGCCTCCGACACCCGGGCGATCTCCTCGCGAGCCAAGCAGACGGTCGTCAGGTCGCCGCCGGGCCCTCCATACCGCTCGGGGACCCAGAGCTGCATGAGGCCCATGTCGCCGAATACGTCGAACAGTCGCTCGGGAATACGGTCGGTCTCGTCGATCTCCGCGGCGATCGGCCGGATTTCCCGCTCCACCATCGTCCGGATCGCGTCCCGCATCGCCAGCTGCGCTTCGTTCAGGTGCGGCATGGCTTCGTCCTCGTGTGCGTGGTGCCTGCGCTCATTGGTCGGGCTGGCCGGTCGCCCAGTCGCTGGCTCCTCGTGTCACTCCGCCCTCTCCGCAGGATCCCGGTCCGGTCCACACAACGCCTCAGCACCGCCAGTTCGCGCACCGTGGGAGGGGGCGTCGTGGCGACGTCCGGCGGGACGTCCAGCACGAAGCCGGTCCGTGCCACGACCTCCGCCACGCTCACGCCCGGGTGGACGGAGCGCAGCTGCATGGATCGAGTGACGGGATGGAAGTCCAGCACCGCCAGCGGCGTCACTACGAGTCGAGGGCCCTCGGTCTCCAAGCCCAGTTCGCTCGCCCGGCTGCTACCGCCCCGGTAGTGACCCACGGCCGAGATGAAGTCCACACGCTCTACCAGGTTCTGGCGGTCGTGGCGTGCGAGCAGGACAAAAAAGTGCTTCGCGAAGGCCGCCAACGGGCTGGTGCCGATTACGCCAGGGCCGCGCACCTTGGGGCGCGCGTGGTCCCCGATCACGACCGTGTTGAGGTTGCCGTGGCGGTCCACCTGCATAGCACCCAGGATGGCGAAATCGAAGAAGCCCGGCCGCCAGTCGATGACGTCGATCATCACGCTCAAGTCGACCACGGCCTCCGCGTGCCGGATCAGCCGGGCGTCCGCGGTGGGCAGCAGCGCGCCCGCGTCCGCGTTCACCGTGCCGAGCGGGCCCGACACCCAGGAGAGCGAGGGTGCATGCATGGCCCGCGCCAGGTTGCACGCCGCTACCTGCACGTCCGAGGCCGTGCCGACGATTCCGACCTCGCCGTCCGCCAGCTCCCGGGCCAGGATGATCGCCTGGAGCTCCGCAGTGGTCCACGTGCTCGCCGCATTCATCGCTCGTCCCCCTCGCACCCGGTACGGGCACGCCGCGCCCCGCGCCGCACAAGCTCCCGGTACCTTTCCTCTCCGACCCGCACGTAGCGGTCGAGGTACTTCTCATACGCATCCGGCCTAGTGCCCGCTTCCACGTACGCGCGTAGGTGCCCCTCGTCGGGGTCGTACAGCGTGTGACTTCCCGTCGGGTGGGCGCCTCGCGGACACTCGACCACGGCGGTCACCAGGTACGAGGGCAACTTCGTCCGTTCGGGCACCCGCCGGATGGTCCGGGTTGGGACCAGACGGTCGACGCTCACAACGACGCGCCGCGCGGCCATGGCCAGCAGGGGGTCGAAGAACGCGCCACCCAGCAGTTGCGCGTTCCCGTACTCGTCAGCCTGCTGGGCGTGGACGAGTACGACGTCCAGGCGGATCGGCGGAACGGCGAGCAGGCGACGGCCGTCTACTGCCGGGAGGGGTCGGTACCACTCCGGGTTGACCCGCGGCAAGTCCGTTCCCACGTCGAAAATCGGCACATACGGCAGGCCGTCCGCTGCGGCCCGGAGCCCGGCGGCCAGTCCGGGTCCATCCATCTCCAGCACCTGGAGCGCCCCGGACTCGCTCCGGCGGCGGAAGTTCGGCGCAAATCCTAGGTGCTCGAACGTGATGAAGACGCAGAAGACCCGCGAGACCGAACCCGCGCCGATCAGCAGGTCGGGGCCGATGCTTCCCGGCGCCGGCACGAGCGTCAGGTCCCGTCGGCCCGCGCGCGCCAGGGCCCTCACCAGAGCCATGGGCGTGTTGTAGAAAATCCACCCACCCAGCCCCACGGTGGCGCCGTCCTCCACGAGCCTCACCGCATCATCCAGTGTCACGACCTTCCGACGCCGGACGGACAAAGGCCTCCCGACAGTACCCTCCGATTCGGCCGCAGGACCGGCGCCGCGAGCCCCGAGCGTACCGTGCGGATTCATGTGCGCCACGACCGCCGCCGCGCTGTCCCGCGCAGCAACTGCTGGACTTCGATGATGTGGCGCCTCAGCTCCCGCTTCGCCGCGCGCCCGTTGCCGGTCAGCAGATGATTCAGGATCGTCCGGTGCGATGTGTGGGTGGCCGTCGACAGGCGCCGCGAACTGCCGACCTTGGTCAGCATGGGCTCGAAGATGTCCAGCAGCGCCCGGATCAGCAGTGGGTACACCGGGTTGCCTGTGGCCTCCGCGAGCTGGACGTGAAACTCGAAGTTCGCTCGGGAGCTCGCCACCAGATTCCCGGCCTTGAAGTCCGCCGTGGCGCGATCGATGGACTCCAGGATCCTGCGGAGCGCGGTCTTCGGCGGCTTGGCGGCCAGCGTATCGACGATGAGGGCCTCCAGGCCCAGACGGACCTCGGTGACCTGCTCAAGGGTGAACTCGCCGAAGCGCAGGAGGTCCGAGAGCGAGCGCGTCACCGCCTTGGTGTTGCGCATCTCCACAAAGGCGCCGCCGCCCTTGCCTGGCCGGATGCGGATCAGGCCGCCCTGCTCCAGCACGCGCAGCGCCTCGCGGATGGCCCCGCGCCCCACCTGGAATTGCCGCACGAGTTCCCGCTCGGCTGGCAGCCGGTCCCCCTGACGGTAGCCCCCGTCCAGGATCGCCGCGCGCAGGTGTTCGACTACCTTCTCGAACACGCGCGGGCCTCGGAGCGCAGGAAACGCTGTGGTAATAGGTATGACCTTTTTGGCTTGGGCTTCTTTGTATCCTAGACCCAGGGCCGTGTCAAGCCTCTCGTTAGGTGGCGTTGGTCTTTTCTCAGGAGAAGAAGGAAATGACGGAAAAACGCCACATCATGGGCCCTTGAACGAGCAGAATTTCTCGAAGCCGGAAGCCGGAGTAACTCAATTCCTGTAACAGCGACGGCAGATCCCTCACGCACGGCGGTCCACTCATCCCACGTCCGCAGCGGCACCTGCTGGCGCAGGGCCTCCAGGGCGGGATTGGCGCGGTGCGGCCGCCGCGAGCGGATGCGGTGAAAAATCCAGCTAAGAATGGGACCTCTCCCTGGGACCATCACCGGAGGTCAAGGAAAGGGGGAGCCCAGGGGGTGGAGCAGCCGGTCGAGGGGTGACCGGGCTGCCGGCCAAGAGCGCCTGCAGCACAGCTGGCGTGACCGGGAGCCCCTGGGTGCTGCTCCAGGCCGCGAGCAGCGGGGGTAGGACAGCCATGGGAGCATGCCGCACAGCCGGTCGCTGGCGAGCCAGAAGCGCTCAAGCACCGGCAGGAGCTCCGGGCCCGTAGCGGCGCGAGCGGCCCGGCCGCCGGTCGGCGGGCCGCGCCACGCCCCGCAGGATTAGGCAACGGCAAATGCTCCCTCCGGCGCATCGAAGACGCCGTCAACCACCTGCGCGGCTTCTTCGGCACCATGCGCGCGGTCGACATTACCACCGACCGCATCCGCCCCTGCATCGCCTAGAGCTAGCTAGCGGCTCGCCAAGCGCCCCGGCAACGTCAAGAACCCGCCTTCGCCAAGACCACCAGCGCGGCCCCCGTCAACCGCGAACTGGCCGCCCTGTGGCGGATGTTCCGGGTTGCCTGCACGATGGGCGGGTGGCGCGCCTGCCCCACATGCCGCTCCTCGGCGAGGACAACGCCCACGCCGGCTTCTTCGAGCGCGACCAGTACGAGGCCGTCCGGGCCGAGCTCCCGGAGCACCTGCGCCCCGTGACGGACTTCGCCTACCTAACCGGTTGGCGCATCGGCGAGATCCTCGGCTTGACCTGGCGCCAGGTCGACTTCTCGGCCGGGGTGGTCCGGCTGGAGGTGGGCACGACGAAGACGGGCGAGGGGCGGACGTTCCCCTTCGACCTCCTCCCGCCCCTCGGCGAGCTCCTCCAGCGACAGCGCGAGCACACCAGCGCCCTGGAGCGGGCCCCCGGGCGGATCATCCCCTGGGTCTTCCACAGCCACGGCGCCCCCATCCGCAGCTACCGCAGTGCCTGGGTCGGGGCACGGCGTCGTGCGGGGCTGCCCGGCCGGGTGCCGCACGACTTCCGGCGGACGGCCGTCTGCAACCTCGAACGTGCCGGGGTGCCCCGGTCGGTGGCCGTGAAGCTTACCGGGCATAAGACCGAGTCTGTCTACCGGCGTATGCCGTGGTGAGCGAGGGGGACCTCCGCGAGGGCGTCGCCAAGCTCGCCGCCCTGCACCGGGCCCAGGCCGATACGCCGGGAGCGTTCGTGTTCCTCGGGGCGCCCCGCACGAATTAGGCAAGTAGTAGCTAAGTCGACCGCGGAATGAGGGCCGGGACCCGGGTGGGGCGCTTGGTAACCTGCGAGAAAACTGGGCGGGGTTTGGAGGCGGCGAGCGGATTCGAACCGCTGAATAGAGGTTTTGCAGACCTCCGCCTTGCCACTTGGCTACGCCGCCAGCCGACGGGGCGGGGCGCTGGAGCGGGAAACGGGATTCGAACCCGCGACCCCGACCTTGGCAAGGTCGTGCTCTACCACTGAGCTATTCCCGCGTCCGGTCCCCTCCGACAGCCCCACATACTACCACGCGCCCGGCGGCCGTCCAGTCAGCCGGCCGCCTCGCGGAGCGAGGTGGCGGCGTCCTCGGGCGGCACCGGGTTGATGAAGAACCCGCTGCCCCACTCGAAGCCGGCCACCCGCGTCAGCTTCGGGATCACCTCCAGGTGCCAGTGGAACTCGTCGAGCGCCGGCTCCTGCAGCGGCGCGCTGTGGAGCATGAAGTTGTACGGCGGATCGCCGAGCACCCGGTTCAGGCGGCGGAGGAAGTCGCCCAGCACCCCGGCCAGCGCCCGCAGGTCGTCCGGCCCCGAGTCCTCGAAGTGGGAGCGGTGGCGCGTGGGCAGGATCCAGGTCTCGAACGGAAAGCGGGGGGCGAACGGCGCCAGCACCGCGTACTGGGGCGTCTCGGCGATCAGCCGCCGGCAGCCCCGCCGCTCCTCGCGCACGATGTCGCACCACACGCAGCGTTCCTTGATCGCGTAGTAGCGCAGCGCACCGGTCAGTTCCTCCGTCACCATGATGGGGATGATCGGCGTGGCGATGAGCTGGGAGTGCGCGTGCTCGAGCGACGCCCCGGCTGCCTCGCCGTGGTTCTTGAAGACCAGGATGTACTGGAAGCGGGCGTCCTTCTTGAGATCGAGCATCCGCTCCCGGAAGGCCAGCAGCACCTCGGCCACCGCCTCGGTCGGGAGGCTGGCCAGCGTCGCGTCGTGGACCGGCGTTTCGATGACGACCTCGTGAGCGCCGATGCCCGACATGCGGTCGTAGGGACCTTCCCCGCTCGGCTCCAGCTCCCCCTCGATGCGGAGGGCCGGGAACTTGTTGGGGACCACACGGTACGTCCAGCCCGGCGTGTTCGGCGGGCTGCCTGGGGGCCGGCCGGCCAGGATCTCGGGCGGGGTCCGATCCTCGGACCCGGGACAGAACACGCAGCTGGTCAGGCGGGGCCGCACCGGCTCGGGCCCGAAGTCGCTCGGCCGCCGGGCCCGCTCGGCGGAGATGATGACCCAGCGTCCCACCACCGGGTCCTTGCGCAGCTCGGACGCCGTCATCCGTCCTCGGCTCCCGCCGCCCGGTCGAGCAGCGCGGCCAGCGCCTGGCCGGGCGGCGTACCGCCGAAGAGCACCCGGTGCACCTCGACGCAGATCGGCAAGGTCACGCGGTGGCGCTCGCCCAGGGCCACCGCCGACGCGACGGTGCGTGCGCCCTCGGCGACCATCCGGGTCCGCCGCTCCACGCTGTCGCGGGTCTCGCCGCGCACCAGCGCCAGGCCGAGCGCGCGGTTGCGGGACAGGCTCCCCGTGCACGTGAGCACCAGGTCCCCGAGCCCGGCCAGGCCGGCCAGCGTGGCCGCCTGCCCGCCCATCGCCACCGCCAGGCGGGTGATCTCCGCCAGGCCGCGGGTGATCAGCGCCGCGCGGGCGTTCTCGCCCAGCCCCAGGCCGTCGGCCAGCCCGGTCGCGATGGCGATGACGTTCTTCAGGGCGCCGCCGATCTCCACACCGACGACGTCCCGGTTGGTGTAGAGCCGGAACTCGCGCGTGCCGAGCACGCCCTGCAGGTGGGCGGTGAGCGCCGGATCGCCGGCGACCACGCAGGCGGTGGGCAAGCCCAGCGCCACCTCGCGGGCGAACGTCGGTCCCGAGAGCGCGGCGACCGGCGCGCCGGGGAAGCGCTCGGCGATGAGCTCGGTCATGCGCGCGTGGCGGACCGGGTCGAGGCCCTTGGCGGCCGAGACGAACGGCACCCCGCGCCCGACCGGCGGCAGGTCCTTGAGCGTGGCGGCGAAGAACTCCGACGGCACCGCGAGCAGGACGATCTCGGCTCCGGCCACCGCCTCCGCCTGGTCGGGAGTGGCGGTGAGACCCGCCGGGCACGGGATGTCGGTCAGGTAATAGGGATTGCGCCCCTCGCGCCGGATCCCGTCCACGACCTCGGGCTCCCGCGCCCAGAGGTGCACGGCATGCCCGGCGCGGGCCAGGTGGATCGCCAGCGCCGTGCCCCAGCTCCCACCGCCGACCACGGCGATGTTCACGCCCGCCGCGCTCCCAGGCGTCGCTCGGTGCCGGCCAGGAGCCGGGCGATGTTCTCGTGGTGACGGAAGATCACGATGGCCGCGCCGCCGGCGGCCGCGGCCACCACCGTCCACGGCGCACCCAGCCACAGCGCGCCCAGCGGCACGCAGAGCGCCCCGATGATGGAGCCGAGGGAGACGTAGCGGAACATCGTCGTCACCGCGAGCCAGACGAGCACCGCCGGCCCGACCGCCGCGGGCACGAGCCGCAGGAAGGCCCCGAGCCCGGTGGCCACGCCCTTGCCGCCGCGGAATCCGAGGAACACCGACCAGCCGTTGCCGACGATCGCCGCCACCGCGCCGAGCGCCGGCGCCGCCGGCTCCCCCCCGCCGACGGCCTCCGCCGCGACGACGGCCAGGTAGCCCTTGGCCACGTCCCCCACCAGCGTGAGGAGCGCCGGCATCCGTCCCGCCGTCCGCAGCACGTTGGTGGCGCCGATGTTGCCGCTGCCGTGGTGGCGGATGTCGCCGATCCCCCAGGCCCGGGCCACCAGGAAACCGACCGGGACGGCGCCCACCAGGTAGGCCGTCAGGAAAGCCAGGAGCGTCAGGACCACCGCTCCTCGCCGGGGACGATAGCCCGATAGTCCGCCTTGCGGAAGAACCGGTAGAAGTAGTCCGCCGCCGAGACCAAGGTCAGCACCAGCGCCGCCCACAGCACGGCGGTGGCCGCGGCGTGGAAGGCGACCGACCCGACGCCCTTCTCGATGATCAACATGGTGATGGCGACATACTGACTCACCGTCTTCCACTTCGCCAGCCGCGAGGCGGGGACGATGACGCCGACGCCGGCGGCGACCGCCCGCAGCCCCGTGACGGCGAGCTCGCGGCCGATGATCACCACCACCATCCAGGGGGCGATCTTGTCGATGGCCAGCAGCGACACCAGGGCCGCCGCCACCAGCAGCTTGTCGGCGATGGGATCGAGCAGCGTGCCCAGCGTCGTCACCTGGTTGCGGCGGCGGGCCAGCACGCCGTCGAGCCAGTCGGTCACCGAGGCCAGGATGAAGATCGCGGCCGCGATGGCGGCGTGCACGCGGGACGACGAGATGAGGAACATGATGAGCAGCGGGGCGGCCACGATTCGCGTGACCGTGAGACCGATGGGCAGGTTCACGCCGGCACCCTGCGCACGGGCAGCGCAGGCATTATCGAAAGCCGACGACGATCTTGTCAATGTCCGCCCGGTACACCGGCACCAGACTCGCGCGGTCGAGCACCAGGCAGGCGCGGACGTCGGCCTCCCAGCCCCGGGCCGCCAGCCGCCGGGCCCAGCCCGAATCCCGCGCCAGGCGCCCGAGGTCGCCGTCGTAGCGTCGGGCCAGCTCGAGCGCCCGGCGGGCGACCGCTGTGGGTCGGGCCCCGCCGCGCGCGAGGCGCTCCACCAGGAGGCCGGCCGCCACCTGGTCCTCGAGCGAGGGCGCCCCCCGCT
>DATLZL010000217.1:0-3421 GCA_035574035.1 Binatia bacterium
CGTACGTGCTCGTCGAGCAGGGGCGGCTGGCCGGCATGCGCTCCATTCCCGCCAACGACGAGATCGCGCGCGTGCTCGAGGGCTGCCAGGCTCGGACGGCGTGAGCGCGGCGCGGCCCGGTATCGGCGGGCCCGCCCGGGCCCTGCCGGACGTGGTCGTCGCCGCCCAGCGGGCGCGCCGGGGGCCGGGCCCTGGCTGGCGCGCGCCAGGGCCCGCGCCCGGCTACGCCTTGGCCAGCGCGGCGACGATCGCCCGGCAGAAGGCCGGCAGGTCGTCCGGCTTCCGGGACGTGATCAGGTTGCCGTCCACGACGACCTCGGCGTCCTGCCACTCGGCCCCGGCGTTGACCATGTCGTCCTTGATCGAGTGGAACGACGTCGCCCGGCGGCCCTTCAGCACGCCCGCCGAGCAGAGCATCCAGCCCGCGTGGCAGATGGCGGCCACGACCCTGCCCTGCTGCGCGGCCTCCCGCACCAGCGCCACCATCGCCGGGTGGCGCCGCATGAGGTCGGGGGCGTAGCCGCCGGGGACGATCACCGCGTCGAACTCCACCGCCTTGACCTGCTCGGCCTGGACGTCCACGTTCACCGGGTAGCCGTGCTTGGAGGTGTAGGACCGGGCCCCGCCGGCGCCCACCACCTTGACGTCGGCGCCTTCCTCCCGCAGCCGGTAGTAGGGCACCCAGAGCTCCATCTCCTGGTAGAGGTTCTCGGCCAGGATGGCGACGCGCTTGCCGTCGAGCCTCACCGTCGGCTCCTCCTCAGGACTTGCGCGAGGTCTGGGCGAAGAAGGTCCCCACCAGCGGCTTCAGGTCGCGGCCGCCGCAGCCGGGGCAGGCGGCCTCGCCGCGGTCGTGCTGGCTGATCGTCATCGGGATCGTGAACTCCTTCTGGCACTTCTCGCAGAAGTACTCGTAGAGAGGCATGGCCGTCCTCCTCTCGTTCGGGATTCGGACGCGATTCTACCCCGCGCGGGCCTCCGAGGCCAGCCGGGCCACCAGCCAGCGCGCCGTCCGCAGCAGCCGGGCGTCGCCGTGGCGGGGGCCGACCAGCTGCACGCCGAGCGGCAAGCCGTTGTCGCCCACCAGGAGGGGAACGTTGAGGGCGGGCATGCCGGCCAGCGTCCACAGGGTGCAGAAGACGGGGTCGCCGGTGAAGTCGAGCCCGGCCGGCGCGGTGCCCGGCGCGGCCGGGGTCAGGATGGCGTCGTAGCGCTGCTCGAAGAGGTCGCGCAGCCCCTCGTGCAGGGGCCGGATCGCCCGCACCGCGCGCTGGTAGTCGAGCGCGGTGATCCGCCGGCCGGCCTCGAGCTGCTCCCGGAGCGAGGGCGAGAGCCGATCGCGGCCGCGCTCCCACTCGCGCTCGAGGTTCAGCGCCATCTCGGCCTGCATGATGGTCCGGTGCCAGGCCCAGGCGTCGGCCGCCGACGCCGACAGGTCCACCTCCTCGACCTGGGGGCCGAGACGGTCGACAAGCTCGGCGAACGCCGCCCGGGTGTCGGGCGCCGTCCGCTCCCAGTGGGGCGTCTTCACGAAGGCGAACATCGGCAGCAGCGGCGGCTCCTCGGCGGCGACCTCCCGGAACGGGACGCGGGCGCGGGGCCGGGTGTCGGGGTCGCCCTCGTCCCAGCCCACGCACACCTCGAGCGCCAGGGCGACGTCCTCCAGGGTGCGGGCGAACACCCCGACGTGGTCGAGCGTGCGCGACAGGAGGAGCGCCCCGGTGCGGGGGATCAGGCCGTGGGTCGGCTTGAAGCCCCAGACCCCGCAGAACGCCGCCGGCCGGATCACCGAGCCGTTGGTCTGGCTGCCGATCGCCAGCGGGACCATGCCGGCCGCCACCGCCGCCGCCGACCCGCTCGAGGAGCCGCCCGGGGTGTGGCCCGGGTGGTGCGGGTTGCGCGTCTTGCCCGGCGTGTAGGTGGCGAACTCGGTGGTGACGGTCTTGCCGAGGATGACGGCCCCGGCCGCCCGCAGCCGCGCGACGACGGCGGCGTCGCGGGAAGGCGTCCGGCCGGCGTGGAGCACCGAGCCGTTCTCGGTGGGCATGTCGGCGGTGTCGAAGATGTCCTTCACCCCGACCGGCACGCCGTGCAGCGGCCCGGTCGGCCGCCCGGCCAGGCGGTGGTCGTCGGCGGCCCGCGCCTGGGCCAGCGCGTGGTCGGGATCGAGGAACGCCCAGGCCTGCACCTCGGCATCCCGCTGCTCGATGCGGGCCAGGCAGGCCCGGGTGAGCTCCTCGGCGGTGAGCTTGCCGTCCTGGATCAGGCGTGCGGCCTGCGCCGCCGACAGTTCCCAGAGCGCGGCGGGGTCCATCGTCGGCTACCTCCCGTAGAGGAACTCCGGCAGCCAGAGCGTCATGCCGGGCCAGAGGTACATGAACACCAGGCAGATCAGCACGATGACCATGTAGGGCATCATGCCGGCGAAGATCTGCTGCAGCGTCACGTGCTTGGGCGCCACGCCCTTGAGGTAGAAGGCCGACATCGCCACCGGCGGCGACAGGAACGCCGCCTGCAGGTTCACCGCCACCATCGTGCCGAACAGGATGGGGTCGATGTCGAAGTGGCTGAGCAGGGGCAGGAAGATGGGCACGAAGATCACGATGATCTCCGTCCACTCCAGCGGCCAGCCCAGCAGGAAGATGATGAGCTGGGACATGATCAGGAACCCGACCGGCGAGAGGTCCATGGCCAGCACCCAGCGCTCGATCAGCGCCTGCCCGCCGTGCAGCGCGAACACCGCCGAAAACAGGGCCGAGCCGACGAAGAGCCAGCAGACCATGGCCGTGGTCTTGGCGGTCAGGAAGGTCGACTCCTTCAGGTTGCGGCGCAGCTCCTCCGAGGATCGGAGCTTCAGCAGCCCCGGCCCCACCGTGCCGGCCAGCGTGCCGCCGATGGCCGCCGAAACCAGCAGCGACATGGCGCCGGCTCCACGCCACCAGGCCAGCCCGAAGCCCACCACCGCGCCGGCCACCGTCCAGCGCCACACCAGCCGGGGGAAGCGGGCCATGACGGCCAGGTACATGGCGCCCAGCGCCCCGATGGCCGCCGACTCGGTGGCGGTGGTGATGCCGAAGAGGATCACGGCCAGGACCACGACCGTGAGGATCCCCAGCGGCACCACGGAGACGACCAGCTCCCTCAGGATCTCGAGCTGCTCGCCGTCCATCCGGGCGTAGTAGATCGCGAGCAGCAGCCCGCACACGGCCGCCAGCGCCCAGAACCACGCGTAGAAGTTGCGCGGCACGTGGTCCACGGCCGCGGCGGCCGGCGGCGGGGTGCCCACCTCCTGCGGCCCCGCCGGCTGCGAAGACTCCACCGCCTCCGGCTCGCTCCCCTCCGCCGCGCCGGTCTCGGCCGGCCCGACCTCTCGCGGCCCCTCCTCGGCCGCCGGCGGCGGCGAGACCGCGACGGGGGCGAC
>DATLZL010000218.1:0-3255 GCA_035574035.1 Binatia bacterium
GAGCGCGGACTGCCCGTCGCGGAGCGCGGCCTCGATCAGCGTCAGGGTCAGCACGTCGCGCTGGGCGTGGCTGCCGCCGAACTGCCAGGCGGTGTCCCGGGCCGACTCGAGCCCGGCGATGGCCTCCGCGTAGCGACCCCGGCCGAAGGCCTGGACGGCGCGGCAGAGCGGCAGCCCGACTTCCCGGGCCATCCTCCGGTTGCTGCCGGTGGCGTGCGCAGCCGACCAGGCGAGGTCGTCGAGCAACCGCTCGGCCTCGCGCTCGCGGCCCGCCATGACGAAGGCCATCATGGCGTGCAGGTCGTTGAAGGCGTAGAAGCCGCGCTCGGTGTCGAGCCGGCCCGCCCAGTTGTCGGCCACGGCGCCGGCCCGCGGCCCCAGGTCCACGCCCTCCAGGTGCAGGCGCCAGAGCAGCGCGGTGGCGTCCACCAGCTGCAGGGCGTAGTCGGGCGGGGCGGGGTGCACGCGGGTCTCCCAGAGGGCCAGCGCGTCGGCCCAGCGCTGCCGGTCCAGGTAGTAGAGCGCCAGGTGCCAGTAGTTGTGGAACGCGAAGCCGTTGTCGGGGGCCCAGTCGGCCTCGCGCGACTCGAGCCAGGCGATGCCCTCCTCGATGCGACCCTGCATCTCCATGACGTGGGCCACGGCGTGCACGGCCCAGCCGTCCCGCCGCTCCAGGGCCAGGGCCCGGCGGGCCGTCTCCTCGGCCTGGGCGTACTGGTGGCACTCCTCGAGGCCGAAGGCGTGCATGCCGAGGATGTAGGAATAGCCGGCTACCGCCGGGCTCCAGTGCGGGAGCACCCGCGAGATGCGGTTGCGCAGGTTCAGGGCGTCGCCGCGGAAGAAGTCCATCAGGTGCGCGGCCTGGATCGCGAAGGCGTCGCGCGGGTAGTCCACCAGCACGCGGTCGAGCGCCGCGCAGCCCGCGTCCCAGTCGCCGTCCAGCAGGTGGCGCGCCGCCGCGACCAGGCCCCGCTCCCGCGCGTTGGCCCGCGGCAGCAGGGCCTCGGCCGAGACCAGGCTGACCCGGGCCTGCTCGGCGAAGCGCCGCTCCCCCAGCGTGAGCAGGACGGTGGCCCGGAAGACGTGTCCCAGGACGAAGTCCGGGGCCTCCTGCAGCGCCGCCTCGATGGTCGCCACCGGGTCCCCGACGTAGGTGTGGAACTGGACCAGCGCCCGCTCGTAGGCCTCCAGCGCCGACCGGCCAGCACAGGACACCGGCACTCCCCGGGCATCCCGCGCTGGCCGACTACCGCCCCGTCCGGTCCGCGACCCGTCGAGCCCCGCCACGTTCCCGCACGTCATGGCTGCACCTCCCGCAGGCATCGTTCACCCCGAAAGGCGTGAGGTCCGGCCTCACAGCGTGAGGAGGCGGGGACCGGAGGACGCCCGGCCCGGGTCCGTGGCCGGGCGCAGCGCCCGGGGACACAGGCGCTCAGAGGGTCCAGGCCACCAGCCGGTCGGGGGTGTAGGCGCAGCTGGTGCCGGTGCGCACGGCGTTGTCGAGGTGGCGGCCCAGGGCCGGGTGAACGGCGGCGATCTTCCGGATCGCGTTGCGGATTCGCCAGGTGACGGCGGTCCGGGCGCGCTCGGCGGCGCTGCCCGGGCGCCGGGGGCGCCCGCCCAGGCCCAGGGCGCCGGCGAGGACCTCCACGATCCGGTCGAGTTCCTCCCGCGCCCGCTCGGCGCGGCCGAGGTCGTGGCGCGCCTCGGCGTCCTCGATCTCCTCCTGGAGCTCCTGAGCCCGGTCGGTCAGCTCCCGGCGGGCCCGGGCGTCGAGCGCGGGGTCGGCACCGTGCGGCTCGGCCGAGCGACCGGCCAGCTCGAGGCAGTGGACACGGGTTTCGGGCCTGGCCAGCAAAGCGGCCAGGTCGTGGAACCCCTTGGCCTCCGTCAGCTGGACCGTGAGTCCCTCGAAGGCCAACGTCCAGAACCCGCCCTCGCGCCGGAACACGGCCTCCGGCCGGTCCTCGGGCACCGGGAGGGCGGCGGCGCGGGGGCGCCGCTCGTCGGGGTCGGCGGCCAGGCCGGCCAGCGCGAGGCCGCGGGCCAGGTGCTCGGCGTCCTCCGCTCGCCGGAACGGGTTCACGTGCAGGAGCCAGCGGAGCGGCTCTCCGGGCTCGGGGGACCGGCCGAACAGGATCTTCTCCTCCAGGTCGCCCAGGAACATGCGGAGCGCGGCCGCGGCCCGCACCCCGTCGCCGTCCAGGGCGTGGGCGGCGGCCAGGTACGCCGGCAGGTCCACCGTGGCCCGCGGAGCCGGCGCCATCACCCCGACGGCCTCGGCGTAACGCCCGAGGAGGAAGAGCGGCACCGCCGCGCAGGCGGCGTACCACTCCGGGTGGCGCGGGTTGAGCCGGACGGCCTTGGCGGCCAGGGCGACCGCGGACTCCGGCTGGCCGAGGTAGGCGCGGCACAGCGCCGCCTGGGCCAGCACGTCGGCGTCGTTGGGATTGAGGGCGATCGCCCGGTCCACGTGCCCGGCCGCCTCGTCGAACCGCCGGCGGTAAATCAGGATGCGACCCAGGACCATCTGGATCACGGCGTCGCGGTCGTCGAGGGCCGCCGCCCGGCAGGCGTGCTCGTACGCCAGGCGCTCCTTGTCGTCCCATCGCTCCCAGGCCTGGCAGCTCCACTCGTTGAAGTGGGAGAGCGACAGGCCGGCATGTGCGCGGGCCCAGTGCGGGTCGAGCGCCAGGGCGCGCTCGAAGAAGGCCCGGGCCCGCTCGTCGTCCTCGACGCTGCCGCGGCGCAGGCAGTCGAGGCCCCGCAGCCAGCAGTCGTACACCTCCAGGCTGGCCAGCGGCTTGCGTCGGGCCTGCCGAAGCCGGGCGCCGTCGATCTCGACCGACAGGGCGGCGGCCACCCGGGCCACGATCTCGTCCTGCACCGCCAGCAGGTCCTCGGCCCGGGCGTCGAAGCGGTCGCCCCACAACTGCCGCCCGCTGGGCGCCTCCACCAGCCGGGCGGCAACCCGAACGGTGTCGCCCACCCGCCGGACGCTGCCCTGGAGCAGGTAGGCGACGGGCAGCGCCTCGCACCATCGCTCCGCCGGAAGCGGCCCGGGCAGCGCCAGCGATGTTCGGGGGGCGAGGACCTCCAGGGTGGGAAAGCGCGACAGTTCGGTGACCAGGTCCTCCACGAAGCCGCGGGCGAAGTAGTCCTGCCCGGGGTCGCCCGACAGGTTCTCGAAGGGCAGGACCGCGACGGCCGCGGCGGCGTTCACCGGCGCCCCGGCCGCCGGCGGCCTACGGAGCG
>DATLZL010000219.1:0-2131 GCA_035574035.1 Binatia bacterium
ACCCACGAGGCCGCCGCCGCCTTGCGGTGGACGTCGGCCGCCCACCCCCGGTCGCCGGCCAGCAGGGGCAGGGCTTCCTGCCAGGCGGCGAGCGCCTCGACCGGACCGCCGTGGGCCAGGGCGCAGTCGCCGACGGCGTCCAGCAGCTCGGCCCGCTCCCGCACCGGGTCGTCCCCGAGCAGCGCCAGCGCGCGGGCGTAGTAGGCGTGGGCCTCGCGGAAGGCGAACAGGCGGCGGGCGCGGTCCCCGGCCAGGCGCAGGTGGCGGACGGCACTGGCCCGGTCGGAGCTCCGGCTCCAGTGCTCGGCCAGCTGCTCGACGACGTCGTCGAGACGACCGGCCCACAGGCGCTCGAGCGCGGCCGCCGCCCGGGCGTGGAGCTCGGCCCGCGTGCGGGCGAGCAGGCCCTGGTAGGCGACCTGCTGGATGAGCGGCTGGCTGAAGGCGTAGGAGGGTTCCGGCAGGACCGCCGTCTGCCGCAGCAGCTCCTGGGCGGTCAGCTCGGCCACACCGGCCGGCACGTCGGCGACCGGCGCCACCGCCTCCAGCAGGTTCAGCGGGAACTCGCGGCCGAGGACCGCGGCCACCTGCAGCAGGCGCTTGAGCGGGTCGGAGAGCCGGTCGATGCGGGCGGCCAGCAGGTCCTGCACGGTGTCGGGCAGGTGGTCGGCGGCGCCGCGCTCGCGCAGGTAGCGCGTGAGCTCCTCGACGAACAGGGGGTTGCCCTCGGCGCGCTCGAGGACGACCTCGTCCAGCGCCGGGGCGCCGGCGCCGCCGAGCGCCTCCACCATCCGCGCGGCGTCGGCGCGGGTCAGCGGCTCCAGCGCCAGTCGGTGGTGGTAGGACCGGTCCTGCCACGGCGGCGCGTAGCCGCGCCGGTAGGTGACCAGGACCAGGATCCGGTGGGCGGCGAGCCCGTCGGCCAGGGCCCGGAAGAACTCCTCCGAGTTGGCGTCGATCCACTGGATGTCCTCGGCGACGACGAGGAGCGGCCGGCGCTCGGCGGCGCGGAGGACGAAGGCCCGCACCGCCTCGATCATCCGCCGTCGGCGCTGGGCTTCCTCGAGCCCGTCGCGGGCCAGGTCCTCGGCCGGGACGCCCAGCAGGTGCTTCAGGTAGGGCACCGCCCAGGCCAGGCCGGGGTCGACCGCCGCCACCCCGCGCTCGATCCGCCGGTGCCGTTCGGCCTCGTCGGGCGTCTCGCGCACGGCGAAGTTGTCCTGGAGCAGCTCGATGACGAGGTGGAACGGCGCCGCGGCCATGTCCGGCGTGCACCGGCCCTCGACGGCCACGGCGTCGGTGCCGGCGATCGAGCGCCGGAACTCCCAGACCAGGCGGGACTTGCCGCTGCCGGGGTCGCCGACGACGGACACGATCTGGCCGCGGCCGCCCTGGACGTCCCTCCAGCACTCGCCCAGGAACGCCAGGTGGCGGCCGTGCCCCGCCAGCGGCGTGAGCCCGCGCTCCACGGCCAGGTCGAACCGCGCCCGGCGCCGCCGGCCGGTCACCAGAAAGTGCCGCACCGGCTCGTCGAAGCCCTTGAGCCGCACTTCGCCCAGATCCTCGGTCACGAAGTAGCCGCTCACCAGCCGGTGGGTGGCCTCGCTGACGAGCACCGCGCCCGGCGGGGCCGCCTGCTGCAGGCGGGCGGCGAGGTTCACCGTCTCGCCCTGGGCGGTGTAGTCCATGCGGAGGTCGTCGCCGATCTTGCCGACCACCACCGGGCCCGTGTTCAGGCCGATTCGAACGGCGAACTCGATGCCGCGCCGGCGCCGGAGCTCCTCGGCGTAGCCGCGGAGCTCGGCCTGGGCGGCCAGCGCCGCCGCCACCGCCCGCACCGCGTGGTCCTCGTGGGCGATCGGGGCGCCGAACAGCGCCATGACGCCGTCGCCGGTGAACTGGTTGACCGTTCCCTCCCAGCGGTGGACGGCGGCCAGCAGGTGCTGGAAGCAGCCGTCCATCACGTCGTGCAGCGCCTCGGGGTCGATGGCGCGGGCCAGGTCGGTGAACCCGGCGCAGTCGGCGAAGAGCACGGTGACCTGCTTGTGCTCGCCCTCGAGCGCGCCGCGCGAGGTGAGGATCTTCTCGGCCAGGTGGCGGGGCGTGTAGCCCGGCAGCCGGGCAGCGAGCC
>DATLZL010000220.1:0-6118 GCA_035574035.1 Binatia bacterium
CTCACCGCCCTCAACGACGTGTCGATCACCGTGCCGCGCGGGGAGATCCGGGCGATCATCGGCCCCAACGGGGCCGGCAAGTCGACGTTCTTCAACTGCGTGACCGGCGTGCTCTGCCCGAGCGGCGGCCGGATCGTCTTCGACGGACAGGACATCGCCGGGCTGCCGCCGCACGAGATCTCCCGGCGCGGCATCGCCCGTTCGTACCAGATCACCAACATCCTGCCCGGGGCCACCGTGCTGGAGAACGTGCGCATCGCCGTGCAGTCACGCCGCCAGAACTGGGCGATGCTGCGGCACCACCGGGCCTACACCGACGTGCTCGACCGGGCGCGGACCGTGCTGGCCGCGGTCGGGCTGCTCGACAAGGAGGACGAGCTGGCCCAGAACCTCTCCCACGGCGAGCAGCGGAACCTGGAGATCGGCATCGCGCTGGCCACCGAGCCCAAGCTCCTCTGCCTGGACGAGCCGACGGCCGGCATGAGCGTGACCGAGACCCACGCCGCGGTGGAGCTCATCCGCCGCATCTCGGCCGACCTCACCATCCTGATCGTCGAGCACGACATGGAGGTGGTGATGGGGCTGGCCCGCCGCATCACCGTGCTGCACTACGGCGCGGTGCTGGCCGAGGGCACGCCGGCCGACATCCAGGCCAACCCTCGGGTGCAGGAGGTCTACCTCAAGACCTGATGCTGGTCCTGGAGGACGTCCACACCTACTACGGCAAGTCCCACATCCTGCACGGCGTCTCCCTGCGGGTGGAGCCGGGCGAGGTGGTCGGGCTGCTGGGGCGGAACGGGGTCGGCAAGTCCACCACCCTCAAGACCATCATGGGTCTCGTCCGCCCGGCCCAGGGACGCATCACGCTCGACGGCCGCTCGATCGCCGGGCTGCCGCCCTACCGCCTGGCCCGCCGGGGCATCGCCTACGTGCCGGAGGACCGCCGCATCTTCCGCCTGCTGACCGTCATGGAGAACCTGCGCACCGGCCTCGACCGCGACGGGCTCACCGACCAGCGCCGCCAGGCCCTGCTGGAGAAGGTCTACGCCGCGTTCCCGGTGCTACGCGAGCGCCGCCACCAGGCCGGCGGCACGCTCTCGGGCGGCGAGCAGCAGATGCTGGCCATCGCCCGGGCCATGATGCTGGAGCCGCGGATCATCCTGCTCGACGAGCCGACCGAAGGGCTCATGCCCCGCATGGTGGCCCAGATCCGGGAAATCATCCGGATCCTCCACCGCGACGGGGTAGCCATCCTGCTGGTGGAACAGAACGTCCCGCTCACCCTGGAGGTCGCCGACCGCGTCTACATCATGGAGAAGGGCCAGGTGCGGCACGAGGCCCCGGCCGCCGAGCTGCGCGCCGACCCCGGCGTTATTCACCAGTATCTGGGCGTGTGACGATGCCGCTCGAGCAGCTCGTGATCCAGGCCATCAACGGCATCGTCAGCGGCATGATCCTGGCCCTGGTGGCGTCGGGCCTGACGCTGATCTTCGGGATCATGGACGTCGTGAACTTCGCCCACGGCGAGCTGTTCATGCTGGGTGCCTACGTGGGCGTGATCACGCTGGCCGCCACCGGCAGCTTCTGGGCGGCGCTCGCGGTGGCGTGCCTCGGCATCGGCCTGCTGGGGGCCGTCATGCAGGTGGTCGCGCTGCGCCCGCTGCTCGGACGCGATCCCCTGACGACGATCCTGGCCACCTTCGGGCTCTCGCTGGTGCTCCAGAACTACGCGCTCTGGCAGTTCGGTCCCGTCGCCCGGAAGATCAACGAGCCCTTCACCGGGTACTTCCGGCTGTTCCACCTCGACTACCCTTACTACCGGATCCTCATCGCGCTGCTGTCGGCGGCGATCATCGGCGCCCTCTGGCTCTTCCTGAAGTACGGCACGTACGGGATCTGGATCCGGGCCACCACCCAGGACCGGGTCATGGCGGCGGCGATGGGGATCCCGGTGCCGCTGGTCCACACCGTGGTCTTCGCCATCGGCGCCGCCATGGCCGCGGCCAGCGGGGTGCTGTTCGGGCCGCTGGTCGGGGTCAACCACGCCATGGGCCTCGACCTCATCCTGCGCGCCTTCATCGTGGTGGTGGTGGGCGGGATGGGCAACCTGGGCGGGTCCATCCTGGCCGCCATCTTCATCAGCCTGCTGGAGGCCTTCGCCTCCATCTGGGTCAGCCCGGCCCAGGCGGTGATCGTCTCCTTCGTGGTCCTCATCCTGACCCTGCTCTTCCGACCGACCGGACTCTTCGTGCCGACACCCAAGTGATGCCCCGACCCCGACGGCCCGGCCTCGTCGGCTACTGGATCGCGTTCGCGATCGTGCTCGCTCTCCTCACCATCGCGCCGCTGGTGCTGCCGGAGTTCTGGCGGCGCTTTGTGACCGAGATTCTCATCTGGGGCCTGCTGGCCATGTCCTCGGACATCCTGATCGGTTACACCGGGATGGTTTCCTTCGGCCACTCGGCCTTTTTCGGGCTCGGCATGTATGGCGCCGCCGCCGCCCTGCTGACGGTGCGGCCCCCCAACCTGTGGCTGGCGATCCTCTACGGACTGGTCGGCGCCGGCGTCGTAGCGGTGGCCGTGGCCTACTTCGCCACCCGCCTGCGCGACATCTACTTCTCGATCACCACGCTGGTCTTCTCGCAGATCTTCTACGTGATCATCTTCACCTGGACCGAGGTCACCGGCGGGGAGAACGGCCTCAGCTTCCGCCAGCCGCCGTTCACCATTCCCGGGCTGTGGGAGGTCCGCTTCACGCCGGTGACCCTCCACTGGTTCGTGCTGGCGGTGGTGACGGTCTCGTACCTGCTCCTCCGGCGCATCACGCAGTCGCCGTTCGGAATGGTCTTGCAGTCGATCCGCGAAAACGAAGCACGCACGCGGGCGATCGGCTACCATGTCGAGCGCTACAAGATCGCCGCGGTGATGCTGTCCGGGCTCTTCGCCGGCCTGGCCGGCGTGCTCTATGCGATCCAGAACCGGTTCGCCGCGCCGGACTTCGTGTTCTTCCTGATCTCGGGCGAGACGGTGATCTTCAACGTCATGGGCGGCATGGGCACGCTGGTGGGCCCGGTGGCGGGAGCGGCCTTCTTCTTTCTGCTCCGCGAGGTGTTCTCGCGGTTCTGGACCGAGTATTACCTGATCCCGGTCGGCGTGATCTTCACCCTGATGGTGATCTTCATGCCCCAGGGGCTGCTGGGATTCGCCCGCCGCGCCCTCAACCGCTGACCGCGCCCCCGGCCGGGGGCGCCAGCACGTCGCGCACCTTGGCGGTCAGGGCCTCGATGGTGAAGGGTTTTTGCAGGAAGTTGGCGCTCCCCGGCGGCAGGCCCAGCCCCCGCACCTCCTCGTCGGTGTAGCCGGACACGTAGAGGATTTTCACACCGGGGCGCTCGGCGGCGAGCCGACGCGCCACCACCTGGCCGGTCATGCCCGGCATGACCACGTCCACGATGGCCAGGTCGATCCGCCCGGGGTGGCTGGCCGCCACCCGGAACGCCGCCTCGCCGTCCTCGGCCGCCAGCACGGTGTAGCCGTGCAGACGGAGCACGTCGAGGATCAGGTCTCGCACGGGAGGCTCGTTCTCCACCACCAGGACGGTCTCGGTGCCCTGCCAGCGCTCGGGGTTCGGTCCGGCGGCGGTCTCGATGCTCGCCTCCTCGCCGCTCTCCCCGGCGATCCGACCCCGGTCCGCCCGCGTGGTCGGCTTCACGGTGTGGTCTCGGACGCGGTCTCCGGCTCGGCGTCGGGGACGAGCGGCAGCGTGATGCGGAACACCGTGCCTCCGGGGGCGGTGCGGAAGTCCACCGTACCGCCGTGGTCTTCCACGATCTTGTGGGTGATCGCCAGGCCCAGACCGGTGCCTCCGTCCTTGGTGGTGAAGAACGGCGTGAACAGCCGGTCGGCGGCGGCCGCGGGGATGCCGGGTCCGCTGTCCTCGACTTCGATCCGCACCCGATGCGTCCGCGGCCCCCGGCCGGGCCCGTCGCCCCCATCGGCCCAGCCCACCCGGACGGTCAGGCGCCCGCCGTCCGGCATGGCCTCCACCGCGTTGGCCACCAGGTTGACGAGCGCCCGGTAGATGGCCTCCTCGTCGGCCTGGATGGCCGGGACGTCGCGGGCGTACTCGCGCGTCACCGCGATGCGGGAGGCCTCGAGCTGGTTGGCATAGAGGTCGAGCACCCGGTCCACCAGCACCGGCAGCCGCACCCGCGCCAGCTCCAGCCGGGGCGGCCGGGCCAGCTCCAGCAGGCGCTCCACGATCTGGTTGATCCGCTCGAGCTCCCGCGGCACCACGTCCTGGAAGCGCCGGCGGTAATGCTCGTCGTCGAACCGCCGGCCGAGGTGCCGAGTGAAGGTCAGCAGGGACGTCAACGGGTTCTTGATCTCGTGGGCCAGGCCCGCGGCCAGCGTGCCGACAGCGGCGAGCCGGTCGGAGCGACGGAGGCGGCGCTCGAGCTGCCGCACGTGCGTGAGGTCCCGCAGGACGGCGACCACGCCGAGGTCCTTGCCGTCGCTGCCCTTCAGCGGCGCCGTGGAGACTTCGACGGGCCGGCCGGGTCCCGCTCCACGGCGGAAGGTCACCGGCACGTTGGCGATAGGAACCCGGCTGGCCAGCGCCTCCATCACCAGCTCGCCGAGCTCGGGGGTGCCGGAGAAGACCTCCGTGCAGTAGCGGCCAGCCGCCTCGCCGGCGAAGAAGCCGGTCAGCCGCTCGGCGGCCGGATTCAGCGTCACCACCCGGCCCTCCAGATCCACGGTGACGATCCCGCTGGTGACCGAGTTCACGATGCTCTCGATGTAGCTCTTGAGGTCGGCCAGCTCCTGGAACCGCTGCCGCAGCTCGGAGTGCGCCTCCTCCAGCGCGGCCCGCTGCTGGACGAGCTGGGCGGCCATGTGGTTGAAGGCGACCGCCAGACGGCCGAGCTCGTCGGAGCCGACGCGCTCGATCCACTGGTGCAGCTCGCCGCGGGCGATCGCTGCCGCCCGGCTCTCGAGCTCGCGGACCGGGCCGGCGATCCGCCGGGCCACCAGCCCGGCGGCCAGGCCGCCAACCAGCAGGGTAAACGCCGCCAGCAGCCCCAGCTCGAGCCGGGTCCGACGGATGTCGGCCTCCAGGCGACGCGTGCTCAGGGCGACCCGCGCCGTGCCCCACCGCCGGCCGCCCGCCATAACCGGCACCGAAAAGTCGAGGAACGACTCCCCGGTGTCGGGCAACACCCCCTGCTGACGCAGCAGTCCGGGGGCGGCGGCGGCGCCCCGATCCACCGGACCGTCGAGCCTCGTCCCCACCCGTTCGGGGTGGCGGCTGTGAGCGGCCACCGTGTCCTGGCCGTCGAGTACGATCGCGTACACGACATCCCGCTCGCCGGCCACCCGGGCCACGTTCTGCTCGAGGGCCGTGAAGTTGTAGAGGAGCAGGGGGCCGTGCGAGATGGCGGCCAGGCTCCGCGCCAGCACCTCGCCCCGCTGCTCGAACTCGGCCACGATGACCTCCCGCTGTCGGTGCTCCACGACGGCGACCACCAGCGCCATCAGCGCACAGAGGACGAGGAAGGTTCCCCACAGCAGCCGGGCCTGGAGCGACCGGGGAGCGAGCGCGCGGAGCACCGGCCTCACGGCCTGCGCTCGAGCCAGATCTTGCGCAGCGGGATGTACGGGTCGCCGAGCCCGTTCACCTCGATGGACCGCACGTAGGGCTGGAACACGCGCTCGTAGGTGTGGTGGTAGAACGGCACTAGCGGGGCGTCGGCCATGATCAGTTGCTCGGCCCGACGGTAGTGCTCGACCCGCTGGCCGAGGTCCACCTCCCGCCGGGCCCGGGCCAGCATCTCGTCGACGACCGGGTTGGCGTAGGCGAAGAAGTTGCGCGGGCTCTTCGAGTGGAAGAGCTTAGCGAGAAAGTTGTCGGGATCCGGGACGTCGGCGTACCAGGCGTAGAGAAAAACGGGGAGCCGCCGCTCGCTCAGGGCCCTCGAGAAGGCCGGCCAGTTGGTCTCGTAGTGGATCTCCAGCCGGATCCCGACCGCGGCCAGGTCTCGCTTCACCATCTCGAACTCGCGGTCCAGGGCCTCCAGCTTCACGCTGGACCAGAGCGCGATGGGGGGCAGCCCCCGCC
>DATLZL010000221.1:0-5155 GCA_035574035.1 Binatia bacterium
CCACCGCCAGCAGCACCATCAGGGCCGAGATGACGATGCCCATGCGGAACAGGCGCCGGTCCACGAACTGCACGATGTTGAGGTAGGCCTGGGGCGCCAGGAGGTCGTGGACCCCGAGCACCAGCGGGGTGGTGAAGTCCGAGAACGTCCAGATGAAGACCAGCAGCGCCCCGGCCACGTAGCCGGGGGTCGTGAGCGGCAGGGTGATCGTCCGCAGCTTGCGCCAGCCGCGGGCGCCCACGCTCTCGGCGGCCTCCTCGAGAGCCGGGTCGATCTTGGCCAGCGCGTCCACCACGTTGAGCGTGATCATCGGGAACAAGTGCAGCGTCTCCACCAGCAGCACCCCGTGCAGACCGTAAACGAAGTTGATCGGCCGGACGAGGCCGAACCAATCCATGAGCAGGACGTTGACGGTGCCGGCCCGGCCCAGGATGAAGGTGAAGCCGAGCACGCCGACCAGGGGCGGCGAGATGATCGGGATCTGCGTGAGGTACGCGAACAGGTTCCGTCCGGCGAACTCGTAGCGGACGAGCAGGAAGGCGATGGCGAACCCGAGGACGGACGTGGCGGCCACCGTGGCCAGGCCGAGGACCAGGGAGTTCACCAGCGAGCGTCGGTAGTAGGCGTCGCCGGCGAACTCGACGAAGTGGGCGACGGTGAGCCGCCCGGCGTCGTCGGTGAACGCGTCGTAGAAGATGCGGGCCAGCGGGTAGACCAGGAACACAATGAGGAACACCCAGATGGCCGCCACACCCACCACCGGCGCCAGCCGAGCGCTGGGGGCGCGACGCGCTTGAGCGCCGACCGCGCGCGGGCCTCCCGAGCGCCGGGGGTGCCGCTCGTCCGAGCGCGGGCTCGGCCCGCGCAACCCGTCCTGGGGGGAGGCGTGGGAAGGGGGGCGAAGCCCCCCTCCGAGGTTACTCATCGGGCAGGACGAGCGCGGCCGACGGCGCGAAGCCGAGGCACACGGAAGATCCCGGCGCCAGCGTCTGGTGGTGCCGCGGATCCCGCACGTCGACCTTGAGGACGAGCCCGCCCGCCGCCTCGACGTCGTAGCGCAGCGTGCTGCCCAGGTACGAGGCGAGCACGACGCGGCCCTCCACCCGGTTCTCGCCGCCGTCGCCCAGCGTCAGGTTCTCCGGGCGCACGGCCAGGACGCAGCGAGCCCCGGCCCGCACAGCGCCGGCCGCCAGGCCCCGCACGGGTCCCAGCGGGGTGTCGATCACCGCCCGGCCGTCGGTCACCCCGGTGCAGATCCCGGGCACGAAGTTGTTGACGCCCACGAAGTCGGCCACGAACCGGTTGGCCGGCCGCTCGTAGAGGTCCCGGGGCGCCGCCACCTGGAGCACTTCACCCTCCCGCATGACGGCCACCCGGTCGGAGAGGGACAGCGCCTCCTCCTGGTCGTGGGTGACGTAGATGGTCGTGATCCCCAGCTCCCGCTGCAGGCGCCGGATCTCGGTGCGCACCTGCAGGCGGATCTTCGCGTCCAGGTTGGACAGCGGCTCGTCCAGGAGCAGGATCTCGGGGTTGAGGACCAGCGCCCGGGCCAGGGCCACCCGCTGCTGCTGGCCGCCCGACAGCTGCCCGGGGTAGCGGTCCTCCAGCCCGGCCAGGTTGACCTTCCGGAGGACCTCGGCCAGCCGGCGCTCGATCTCCGCCGCCGGCAGCCGCCGCAGCCGCAGTCCGTAGGTGATGTTGGCGCGCACCGTCATGTGGGGCCACAGGGCGTAGTTCTGGAAGACCATGCCGATGTTGCGCTCGTACGGGGCCAGCCCGTCCACCCGCCGGTCGCCGAACCAGATCTCGCCGGCGTCCGGGCGGTGGAAGCCGGCCAGGAGCCGGAGGAGCGTCGTCTTGCCGCAGCCCGACGGGCCGAGCAGCGTGAACAGCTCGCCGTCGGCGATGTGAAGGGTGGCGCCGCCGACGGCCGTGACGGCGCCGAACCGCTTCACCACGCCGACGAGGCGGATCGGCATCAGGACGGCTTCTTCCAGACCGCCTCGATCTCCTTGCGGAACTGCTCGTTCACCTGCTGATAGCGCCGCTGGGCCACGTCGTCGTCGTAGACGTTGGAGACCGGGGCGTCGAAAAAGGAGCGCAGGCCGCCGGTGAATTCCACCGCCATCTCGATCTTCGAGCCCGGCGGCCCCTGCATCCGGTACTTCGGCGTGATCGGAAAGAGCCCGGTCTCCATGAACACGCGCTGGCCGGCCTCGGTGAGGAGGAACTCGATGAAGGCCCGCGCCGTGCGGGGGTTGCGGGCCCCGGCCAGGATGCCGATCGGCTCCGGCGTCACGAAGGCGTTCCGCGGGGCCACGAAACGGATGTCGAAGCCGGCCAGCCGCTCCTCGAAGGCCATGTAGGAGGGCACCGCGAACCCCACGGCGAACTCGCCCTTGGCCACCACCGACGGCACGTCGCGGCTCCGGGCGGTGAAGATCCCGGTCTGCTCGCCGAGCTTCCGGAGCCAGGCCCAGCCCTCGGCTTCGCCCTTGGCCTGCAGGATCACCTCGTAGGTCGCGTGCGAGGAGGAGGACCGGGTCGGGGCGCACTGGGCCACGTTGCCCTTGAGCTTCGGGTTGAGCACGTCCTCCCAGTCCCGGATCTCCTCGACGCCCAGGCGCTTGAGCAGCCGCGGGTGGTAGACGAGCCCGTAGGGCTCGAGCGCGGTGCCGACCCAGAAGCCCTTGGGGTCCTTCAGCGGGATGGGCTTCGGCGTGCCGATGGACGGCGGGATGAGGTCCCAGGTGGCCCGCGGCAGGTCGAGCTTCACCAACAGGTTCTGCTCGGCCAGCTTGTCGAAGAGCGCCGACTCGCCGCCCCAGAAGATGTCCGCCTCGGGCTTGCCCCTCCACTCCACGATCCGGCCGTAGGAGACCGGCGTCCCGGCGTGCAGGGCGCTGGTCCGCACGGTCACGTTCCACCGCTCCCGGGCGTACTGCGCGAAGGCCCGGAGGGCGGCGTCCACCACGAACTTGCTGACCGGGGTCTGCAGCACCAGGGCGTCCTCGATGGGCGCCTGGGCTACGCCCGGCGCCACCGGCAGGCCGGCCACCAGGACCGCGGCCAGCACGAGCATCCCGACTCTCCGCATGGTTCTCTCCTTTCGGCCCGGGCCGGGCCTCGACTCGCGACGCATCATGGCGGCGCCCAGCCGCGGGCACGCTCGACGGCGCGCCGCCAGCCGTCGTAGTGCCCGCTCCGCGCCGTCCCGTCCATCGTCGGCTCGAACGTCCGCTCGGCCGCCGCCCCCCGGCGCAGCCCGTCCAGGGAGGGCCAGAGACCCGCGCCCAGGCCAGCCAGGTGAGCCGCGCCGAGCGCCGTCGTCTCGATGACCGCCGGCCGGACGACCGGGAGCCCGAGGATATCCGCCTGGAACTGACAAAGGAAGTCGTTGGCTGCCGCCCCGCCGTCCACCCGGAGCGCGGGGACGGCCAGCCCGGCGTCGGCGGTCATCGCCTCCAGCACGTCGCGGCTCTGATAGGCGATGGCCTCCAGCGCCGCCCGGACGAGGTGGGCGGTCGTCGTCCCGCGGGTCAGGCCCACGATCGTGCCCCGCGCGTACATGTCCCAGTACGGCGCGCCCAGGCCCACGAAGGCGGGCACGAAGTAGACGCCGCCGGTGTCGGACACCGATCGGGCCAGGGCCTCGCTCTCGGCCGCGGTGCGCAGCAGGCCGAGGCCGTCCCGCAGCCACTGCAGGGCGGCCCCGGCCACGAAGACGCTCCCTTCCAGGGCGTAGGTCGGGCGCGGGCCGAGACGCCAGGCGATGGTCGTCAGGAGTCCGCGCGAGGAAGTCACCGCCCGGTCTCCGGTGTTCAGGAGCAGGAAGCAGCCGGTGCCGTAGGTGTTCTTGGCGTCGCCCGGCCGGTGGCAGCCCTGGCCGAACAGCGCCGCCTGCTGGTCGCCGGCGATGCCGGCGATGGGCACGCCGCGCGGGAGCCAGCCGAGATCCACCGTCTCGCCGACGACGCCGGCCGACGGGCCCACGGCCGGCAGGACGGCCCGCGGGATGCCGAGCGTCTCGAGCATCTCGTCGTCCCAGTCGCCGGTGGCCAGACTGAGGCACAGCGTGCGGGAGGCGTTGGTGGCGTCCGTCACGTGCACGGCGCCGCCGGTCAGCTTCCAGACGAGCCAGGCGTCCACGGTGCCGAAGGCCACCTCGCCGCGCTCGGCCCGCCGGCGCAGTCCGGGGACCTCGTCGAGCAGCCACCGGATCTTGGTCCCCGAAAAGTAGGCATCGAGCACGAGGCCGGTGCGGGCGCGCACCAGCGGCTCGAGGCCCTCGGCCCGCAGCCGGTCGCAGAGGGGCGCGGTGCGGCGGCACTGCCAGACGATGGCCCGGTGGACCGGCTTCCCCGTCGCCCGGTCCCAGAGCACCGTGGTCTCTCGCTGATTGGTGATGCCGAGCGCGGCCACCTCGCCGCCGCTCACCCGCGCCTCGGCCAGGGCCGCGCGGGCCGCGCGCTCGACCGTCGACCAGATTTCCTCGGGGTCGTGCTCCACCCACCCCGGGCGCGGGTAGTGCTGGGGCAGTTCCGCGTACCCCCGGGCCCGCACCCGGCCCTCGACGTCCACCACCAGGGCCGTGGAGCCGGAGGTTCCCTGGTCGAGCGCCAGCACGTAGCGCTTCACCGACCGAGGACCCTCAGCGCCAGGTCCGGCCGGTCGGTGATGACGACGTCGGCCCCCGCCGCCACGACCCGCCGGATGTCGGCCTCCTCGTTGACCGTCCACGCGCCCACCGTGAGCCCGGCCGCCCGCGCCGCGGCCATCAGCGACGCGTCCAGCAGCCGGTGCTCGATACCCAGGTGGCGGACGCCCGCCCGCACGGCCCACGGCACGATCTCCGAGGCGGGGCGAGCGGCCACCTCCAGCGTGCGCCCGCTCACCAGCCACACGACCTCGATCCCGGAATCCAGGGCGCGCACCCGCGCCAGGGTCTCGGACTCGAAGGCCATGACCCGCGTGCGGTTCGTCAGGCCGGTCTCGGCCAGGAGCCCGAGCACGGCCTCCTCGATTCCCGGGTAGCGGCGCCGGTCCGGGCCGACCTTGATCTCGAGCAGCAGCCCCACCCGCGTCGGCCGCAGCAGCTCCAGGAGCTGGCGGAGCGTCGGGATCGGCTCCTCGGTCGGCTGGCCGTCCAGCCCGC
>DATLZL010000222.1:0-5847 GCA_035574035.1 Binatia bacterium
GAGGGGTCGAAAGCGCGAATGTAGTCGACCGCGGACTTGCCGGCGATCAGGCTCTGCCAGAACGCGTCCTTGCCGATGCCGTTCGGAGCGACAACTCCCAGACCGGTGATGACAACGCGACGACGAGCCAACCACTCCCCCCAGTGGACGACCGTGAAGCTTGCCTGCCCCCTCCCGAGCGGCCGAGCCGCGGCTGCTAGAATAGGCGAACCATTCACGGTATGTCCAGGGATCTGCTGCGCCGTCGCCGCTTTCTGACACTGACCCTGGGGCTCGGGGCCCTCGTTCCGACGGGTCTCCGGCCGGCCGAGGCCGCCGGCGGGCCAGGGCATACGCCTCAGCCGGCGGAAGCCCGCCGGATGGACTACACGGTGGACGTGGCGCTGCTCTATGACGCCCTCACGTTCCAGCTGACCGGGACCCTCGAGGAATGGCTGGATCCGGGCGCCGGGCGCTACGAGGTCAAGGCCGCCGGGCAGGGGCGTCGAGCCGGCAACCGGCTGGAGGCCCACGGGCGGCTGATCGGCGGGCGCTGGCGCCCGGTGCGGTCCGCTTCGCTCGTGGACATCGCCGGCCGGCGCACGCGGACCGAGGTGCAGTACGACTACGATCGCCGCACCATCCATTACCATTACCGGGGCGAGACGTTCCTGCTCCGCCGTCCCCGGGCGGCCGACGACATCGTGCCCATCCCGCCCGACCTCCACGTCGACGACCTGAGCAGTGCCGTGCTGAACTTTTCCGAAGACCGCTGGCCGCCGGTGGACGGGCTCTACCGGACCCACGTCGTCCGCCGGCAGAGGCCGGAGAGGGAGGGGCCCGACGACGTGTCAGGCCCCTACCGGGCGGAGCTGGTCCCGATCGCGTTCCGGGTCGACTCCGATCCCGAGACGGGACGGCCCACCGCCCTCTTCGATATTTCGGGCTTCACGGGCTGGGCGCGCGAGGACCGCCCGGCGCGGGTCGTGTTCGGTGCCGACCGGCGGCCCGCGACGATCGCCGCGTCGCTGATCCTGGGCACGTCGGTGACGATCCGTCTCCGGAGCGTCGCCTGATGCTGGACCTCGCCACGCTCGGCGAGGTCCTGCTACGCCTGGCCATCCCGTCACCCGGTCGGTTCGAGACGGTCCGGAGCCTGGATGTGCAGATCGGCGGCGCCGAGGCCAACGTGGCCGCCGCGCTCGCCCGCCTGGGCCTGCGCGCGGCATGGATCTCGGCGCTGCCCGACAACCCGTGGGGCGAGCGGGTTCGCCGGGAGCTGGCGGGGCACGGCGTCGATTGCTCGTATGTCCGGATGATCCCCGGGGCGCGGCTGGCCGTCTACTTCCTGGAGTACGGGGCGGCGCCGCGGCCGATCCGCGTGCTCTACGACCGGCGGGATTCGGCCTTCACCCGCCTGACCGCCGACGACGTCGACTGGAGGCCGGTGCGCGAGGCTCGAGTCGTCCACTTGACCGGCATCACCCCGGCGCTGGGTGCGGCGAGCCGGAGCCTGGCCGAGCGAGCGCTGGTCGAGGCGTCCACGCTCTCGTTCGATCTCAACTACCGGGCGGCCCTGTGGAGTCCGGCCGAGGCCCGCGCATTCGCGCTCCACGTCCTGCCGCAGGCGCGCTACGTGTTCGCAGGACTCGAGGAGGCGCGGACCGTCTTCGCGCTCGACGGACCGGCCGAGCGCGTGATCGAGGCGCTGGCCCGACACGCCGGGAAGGCCACGGTCAGCGTGCTCATGGGCGACGAAGGGTCCCTGACCCTCGACGGGGGCCACCTAGTACGACCGCAGCGGCGGCTCCGCGTCGACGTCGTCGACCCGGTCGGCGCCGGTGACGCCTTCGTGGCGGGCTTCCTGTGGGCGTCGCTGCGCGGCCGTGACATCCAGGAAACCGTCGAAACGGCGGCCGCCGTCGCGGCGCTGAAGTGCTCGACGTGGGGCGACATCGCCATCGTCCGGCCGGAGGA
The DNA here is from genome assembly GCA_035574035.1 of Binatia bacterium. Taxonomy (GTDB): domain Bacteria; phylum Methylomirabilota; class Methylomirabilia; order Rokubacteriales; family CSP1-6; genus DATLZL01. Next base: position 1,957 of record DATLZL010000222.1, read on the forward strand.
CGTCGAGGACGCGCTGGCCGGCGGCCCCGGAGTCCGCCGGTAGCCGACGGTCGGCCCTACGGCGGCGGCGCGGCCGACGGGCCGTCGACGGCCAGGCCGGGCACGATCACCGCGCCGGGAAGGCGGCGGAACACCTCCGGGGACGTGCGGATCTTGGAGGCGCGACTGCCGCTCCCCAGGATGATCCAGTCGAGTGCCATGACCCGCTCGTCCACGTAGATCGGCAGGTCCTCCGGCAACGCGAACACCGTCACCCCGCCCAGCATCATGCCGGTGCGGGCCACGGTCTCCTCGGCCGACGCGAAGGAGACGCGGGCGGCGCCCATCAGGCGCCGCACGGTGCGATTGACGTCGAGTCGGGTGGTCGCCTTGACCACGCAGGCGGCGTACTGGCGGGGCTCCTTCTTGGAGGCGACCAGGATCGTGTTCGCGGCATGCTCGAGCGACACCGCATAGCGCCGGCAGAACGCGGCGGTGTCCGCGTAGGCGGGGTCGATCGCGAACAGCTCGTAGGGCACGCCCAGGCGGTCCAGGACCGCCGCCACCCGCCGCTCGATCGGCTCCACGGCTCCAGGAGGCCGGACCTGCTCCCGGTCGCTCACCCGGTGAAGGCGTCCCGGCCGCGGATGTACGTGCGCTGCCGCTGGGACGGGTTCCGGTTCACGAGCGGGCGCGCGTACATGGGGTGGGTGAGGCTGCGTACCTCGTGCTCGACGACGAAGAGGGCCTCGCCGGTGTCCGGGTCGACGATCCGCTCGAACCGATACTGATAGGAGTCGCTCTCCTCGGTGACGAGGTCGTGCTCGGCCAGGTACCGGTGCGGACCCGAGAAGTCGGCGATGTAGATGGCGATGTGGTGACCGTCGTACTCGCCCGGCCGGTCGGTCTCGCGAAAGATCAGGTCTTGACCTCGGCCGACGCGCACCCGGGTAACCGTGTCGGCGCCGGTGGCAGCGAGTCGGGCCGGCGCCTTCATGACCCGTTCGTAGAACCGCGCGATCCCGGCGGCGCTGCCGCGGGGCACGTCGAACTCGACGTAGGCCATGCCCAGCGTCATGTCGCCGTATTCGGCGGCGGGGCTGTGGCAGCGCAGCCGGTTACCCCAGGGGCAGGTGACCGCCACCGCGCCGTCCTCCACCGCGTAGCCGAAGGCGGTGCCGGCCATGACGCCCTTGATCTCGGCCAGGCGGGCCAGCAGCGCGTCGAGGTCCGGCATGACGAGCCCGACGCGGCCGCGGACGACCTGGGGGGCGCCGGTCGGCAGGTGGAACTGCTGCTGGCCGACGTTGATCCACATGTTGTCGAGGCCGACCATCAGGTACGGGTCCCGGGTCAGCCCCAGGCCGACCACGTAGAACGCGGTGGCCAGTTGCTGGGACGGCACGCGGACGTTGACGTGCTCGAGGGCGACGATGTTGCCGACGTCCTGAGCGGCCCGGTCGAAGCGCTTGGAGCGATCGACGACCCTCGCCATGACCAGTCCCTCCGTGGCCGTCCTAGCCTACACCCGCCGTGCCCGCAGGGCCCCGCCGCTCAGCGGCCGAGGCGTCGGAAGAGCGCGTCCAGCCCCGCGGATCCGGGCAGGGGCAGGTCCCGATCGCTGCGAACCTCGACGGCGACGGGCCCTTCCTCGGCCTCGGGGTCGATCTCGACGACCAGGCGCAGCGGCGACCGGGGCCAGCGATAGAGCAGGGCGCCTTCGGGGGTCTCGGTGGCCTGGCCCTGCAGGAGGGTCTCCCACTGCGTCCTGGCCCGCTCGAGCGACCGCGCTCGCATCCGCAGGCCCAGCACGTCGACGGGGGGCGGCGGGTCCGGCGGCCCCGGCGGCGGCACCCACCGCGGGAGCGACGCCGAGCCGTGGCCGGGTCCGCTTTCGGCCAGCTGCACGACGATGCCGAGCGCCTGCTTGGGGTGCAGGAAGGCTTCCTTCCACGCGGGGTTGTCGTCGCGGTAGCCGACGATCGTGTAGCCCAGGGCCGTCGCCCGGCCACAGACTTCCCGGAGGCTCGGGACCTTGAACGTGACGTGGTGGATGCCGGGGCCCCGGGCGGCGAGGAACCGGTGCAGGAACCCGTTGGAGCCCAGCGGCTCGAGAACCTCGAGGCGCGCGCCGTTGGCGAAGCGCCACTGGCCGAAGCGGTAGGCTCCGGAGGGCGCACCGTACGCCGGCTGACCGCCGAGGACGCCCACCAGCAAGGGCGTCGCGTCCGCCATGCGCGGGACGGCCAGGGCGATGTGGTCGAAGCGGACCTCGGGCACCGGCCCTTCAGTCTACCCGATCCGGTACAATCGGCGCCCGTGCGCGTGCCCTTCTTCTACGGCTGGCTGGTGGTGGGCGTCGCCTTCGTCAGCATGGGTATCGGCGTCAACGCGCGCACGGCGTTCTCGCTGCTGTTCCCGCCGATCCTGAGCGAGTTCGGCTGGGAGCGCGGGGTCACGGCGGGCGCCTTCTCGTTCGGCTTCGTCGTGTCGGCGGTGGCCAGCCCCTTGCTCGGCCGGCTGGTGGACCGGCGCGGCCCCCGCCTAATGCTGCTCTCGGGGGCCGCCGCGATCGCGGCCGGCCTTGGCCTGGCCCCGTTCATGACGGAGCCCTGGCACCTCTACCTGACCCTGGGCGTGCTGGTCGGCGGCGGCAGCGTGTGCCTGGGCTACTCCGGGCACGCGCTGTTCCTGCCGAACTGGTTCGTTCGGCGCCGCGGGCTGGCCCTGAGCCTGGCCTTCTCCGGCGTCGGGGTCGGTTCCATCATCCTCTTGCCGTGGGCGCAGTCGCTCATCGTGCAGGCCGGCTGGCGCACGGCGTGCTGGGCCCTGGCCGTGCTGACGCTGGTGGTGCTGGCGCCGCTCAACCTGCTCGTGCGGCGGCGGCCCGAGGACATGGGGCTGGCGCCCGACGGCGACCCGGCCCCCCGCGATCCCGGCGCCCCCGGCCGGGCCGCCAACGTGGTGGACCCCGCGTGGGCGGCGGTGGACTGGACGCTCGGCCGGGCCGTGCGTACGGCCCGGTTCTGGCTGATCGTCGTCGGCTATTTCACCGGCCTCTACGCCTGGTATGCCGTGCAGGTGCACCAGACGAAGTACCTGATCGAGATCGGCTTCAGTCCGGCGGTGGCGGCGTGGGCGCTCGGCCTGGTCAGCCTGGCCGGCATTCCCGGGCAGGTCGGGCTCGGCCACCTCTCCGACCGGGTGGGACGCGAGTGGGTGTGGACGCTCGGCAGCCTCGGTTTCGCCCTCTGCTACGCGCTGCTGCTGGCGATGCGGACCACGCCCACACCGGTCCTCCTCTACATGATGGTGGCCGCTCAGGGCGTGCTCGGGTACGGGCTCACGTCGGTCTTCGGCGCCATCCCGGCCGAGATCTTCCAGGGACGACACTACGGGACGATCTTCGGCAGCCTGTCGCTGGCCTCGATCGTCGGCGGCGCGGCCGGGCCGTGGGTCACCGGCGCGCTGTACGACGCGACCGGCTCGTACGGGCTCGCCTTCTGGATCGCCATCGCCTGCAGCACGGTCTCGGCCGCCGCCATCTGGCTGGCCGCGCCCCGGAAGGTCCGGGCGGTGGCCGGGCGGATGGCCCGGGCCCGGAACCTGTCGTAGGATAGTCCGCGCCATGCCCGAATCCATTCCGGCCTCGCTCATCATCGACGCCTACAAGGAAGCCTTCCGCGAGGCGCGCGGCGGGCGGCGCGCCGACCCGCTGGGCTGGGTCCTCTCGGTCCCGGACACCCACCAGCGAACGGTCCTGGCCGCGCTCGACAAGGAGCGGGCGATCCGGACGCTGACCTGTGCCACGGAGGACGAGGCCAACGCCATCGCCGCCGGCCTCTGGATCGGCGGTGAGCCGTGCCTCTTGATGATCCAGCATGCCGGGCTCTACGCGTCCGTCAACACGCT
>DATLZL010000223.1:0-7777 GCA_035574035.1 Binatia bacterium
ACTACGTCTCGTGGCGCTGGGTCTTCTACGTCAACGTGCCGGTCGGGCTGATCGGGATGGTGCTGATCGCCTCCGGGCTGCCGGCCGCGCGCCAGGGGCGGCGGCCGACCATCGACTACATCGGGCTGGTGCTGTTCGCCGTCGGCGTGTCGGCGCTGCTGGTGGGGCTGGTCGCCGCGGGCCGGAGCGCGGCCTGGCTGGCGCCGGAGGTGCTGGGTCCCCTGGGGCTGGCCGCCGCCGCGCTGGCGGCCTTCGTCGGCGCCGAGCGCCGGGCCGCGGAGCCCATCGTCCCGCTGCGGCTGTTCGGCAACCGGATCGTCCTGGCCGCAGTCGTGACCGGTTTCCTGGCCGGCATGGCCATGTTCGGTGCGCTCTCGTTCGTGCCGCTCTTCCTGCAGGCCGTGACCGGCCGCAGTGCGACCGCGGCGGGCTTCGTGCTGACGCCGTTCGTGCTGGGCTGGGTGGCGCTCTCCGTCGCCAGCGCCCGGCTCGTGCTCCGGATCGGCTACCGGTCGGTGGTGATGGCCGGCATGGCCTGCCTCACCGTCGCGTTCGTGCTCTTCACCCGCTGGAGCGCGGCGCTGACGCCGGCCGAGGCCATGCGCGACGTCCTGCTGGCCGGCGTCGGCATGGGACTGAACATGGTGCCCATGCTCATCGCCGTCCAGAGCGCGGTGGCCCGGGGCGACCTGGGCATCGCCACCTCGATGACCCAGTTCTTCCGGGCCGTCGGCGGCGCGGTCGGCGTGTCGGTGATGGGCAGCATCATGGCCCAGCGCCTCCAGACCGGGCTCCCCATGGCCGAGGCTCTCCACGGGGTCTTCGTCGTCGGGCTGGTCGTGTGCCTGACCGCGCTGGTGGCCGCCTTCCTGGTCCCGGCCGGCACGGCGCGCGAGCTGGCCCGCGCCGACGTGCGGGGCGAGCCGACCCGCGCGGGAGGGTGAGCATGGCCGACGTACCGCTGCTCGAGCGCCTGGCCCAGCTGCCGCCCGTCCCGGCCGCCGCAGCCGTGGAGCTGATCCAGTCGCTGGCCCAGCCCCACGCCGATCCCGTCATCGGCCCCCTGTTCGGCGTGGACGAGGACGGTGACCCGGTCGTGAACGCGTTGGTCCCGGCCGTGCTCCAGCAGTTCCAGGACAAGGACGGCCTCACGTGCTACGAGGCCCTGCTGGAAGGCCTCACCGGCATCTGGAACGCCGCCGTGCGTGCGGCGGTCGTGGCCCGGCTTCGCGCCGCCGGCCTGCCGCCCGACGACCTCCTGCTGCGGCTGCAGGCGCTCTCGCCCACGCTCGGCTTCGCTCAGGAAAAGGCGGACTGGGCCCGACACTGGCTCGCCGACCCGGCGGCCCAGGACGGTCTGCTCGTCCAGCAATGCGTCGTCCGGCTCCTGCTGGCCCTGCGCTGCCTGGCCGAGGCGCGGGCCATCGAGCTCACCACCCGGGAGGGCTGACCCACCATGCACGCGCACATCCACGACCGCAAGCAGGAGAAGAAGCGTCTCAACACCCGCATGCTGGCCTCGCCGCTGAAGGTTTACCGCGCCTTCGGCGAGCTGGGCCAGCGCGTGTTCGCCGACGGCGCCCTCAGCCGTAAGCACAAGGAGCTGACTGCGCTGGCGGTGGCCGTCTCCCAGAACTGCTTCGACTGAATCGACCACCGCGTCGAGGAGGTCCTCGACCTGGGCGCCACCGACGAGGAGATCGCCGAGACGCTCGACATCGGACTCTTGATGGGAGGCACGCTGGCGGCGAAGTCGGTCCGCCACGCCTTCGCCGTGATCGAACAGCTCCGGGAGGGACGCCATGGCCGGTGACGGTCCGCTCACCCGGTACCGCGATATTTTCGACAAGAAGGCCTTCGCCCACCTCGCCACGGTCGGGGCCGACGGCCGTCCGCAGGTGACACCGGTCTGGGTCGACTTCGACGGCACGCACGTCCGGTTCAACACCGCCCGGGGACGGGTCAAGGAGCGCAACCTCCGGCGCAATCCCCAGGTGGCGCTCGCCGCCCAGGACCCGGACAATCCCTACCGCTACGTCCAGGTCCGCGGGCGCGTGGTCGAGATGAGCGAGGCCGGAGCCGACGCACACATCGACGCGCTGGCCCGGAAGTACCTCGGCCAGGAGCGCTACCCGTGGCGACGGCCGGGCGAAGTGCGGCTCACGGTGAAGATCCTGCCCGAGCGGGTGCAGGGTCTGGGCTGAGTCCGGGGCCGGCGAGAAACGCCATGGCCCCGGACGGGTTCTACGCGCCGGTGGATCCGGAGACGCTGCGGCGCGAGCGGGCGCGGGCCCGCGAGCTGCGCCGGAGCGGGTGGTGGAAGCGCAAGCTGGCTAGCGGCATCTGCTACTACTGCCGCCGCCGGGTCGGCGCCCGTGCGCTCACCATGGACCACCTGGTACCGCTGGGCCGCGGCGGCCGCAGCGTGCGGGGCAACCTGGTGCCGGCGTGCAAGGCGTGCAACACCCGCAAGCGGGCGCGCCTGCCGGTCGAGTGGCCGGAGTACCTCGCCTCCCTCGACACGCCAGCCGAGGAGTGATCGGCACCGTCTGAAACGTTGGACGTTGACGGCCCCGGTCGGCCCGCGTTGAATGGCGCTCGCTCGCGCGCGAAGCCCACGACTGGAGGAGCGCCATGATCCACCGCCGCATGTTCGTCGTCAGCACCGTCGTACTCTGCTTCGCCGGGCTGGCCGGTGCCGCCGATCCGCCCGCCGCCCGCGAGGGACGCGCCGCCGCCGCGCCGGCGGCGCCGGACCGGGTCAACATCAACACCGCCGACGTCAAGACCCTGATGACCCTGCAGGGCGTCGGCCGGCGGGTCGCCGAGCGGATCGTCGAGTACCGTCAGGCCCACGGGCCGTTCAAGCGGCCGGAAGAGATCCGGCGCGTCGAGGGCATCGGCGCCGGGCTCTGGGAGAAGAACCGGGCCCGCATCGTCGTCGCCGACTGAGCGGCGACTTTTTCCTGGGGACGCCTGGAGCGCTGGGGTACGATGAGGCCAAACGGTCGGAGCGTACACAGCGCTCCCGAGGCGTCCCCGCCGGCAATTCCGCCGGCGGCTGCACGCGACCGAGCCCCGGGCCGGGCGTCGGCATCCGGTTCGGGGTAGCGGACCTGGGCCCGCGTGGCGCCCTTGCCGAGAGAGGAGGTGATCCAGCCGATGTGTAACCCTACGGTGATCTGTGAGGTGGATGCCTCCTAGGCAGGTTCCACGCTAGCTCCGGGTGGACGGCCTGGGAGTTCCCAGGCTCCACCGGCCCCGACGATCCCGCCTCACCAGCGGGGCGACGCCGCGCAGACGCGTCGCAGCGGTCGTCGGGGCTTTTACTTTTCCGCCGGCTCCTCCGCCGCCGAGGGGGACGAGGCGAAAAAACGCCACGGCCCGCCGGGAGTCCGGCGGGCCGGCGAAGTCCTCCGCGACGTGCCGCCGCGGGTCAGATTTTCCGAACGTTGGAGGCCTGCAGGCCTTTCGGTCCTCGCGTGACTTCGAACTCGACCTTGTCGCCTTCGCTCAGGCTCTTGAAGCCCTGGGCCTGGATCGCGCTGTAGTGCACGAAGACGTCCTCGCCGCCCTCGACCTGGATGAAGCCATAGCCCTTCGCGTCGTTGAACCACTTCACCGTGCCCTGTGCCATACTCACTTTCCTCTTTGCGGAGCGGGCGTGCTCGCTCCGGTGATCCCGGCCCCCATGGCCGGGGTGTCGAACACATCGGCGGGACAGACAAAAAATGCCGCGGGACCCTCGGTCCTCGCGGCGCTGCTCCTCAGACCCGAGCGACAGCGACTTCCTTCGTCCATTCCGGTGACACACGCCATGAGCGGAACGCGACGACTTTACAATGCCAAAAAAATCAGTGTCAAGCCGGTCGGCCGGCCGGGCGCCGGGCCCCGGCCACGGGGCCCGGCGCGCCGGCGGGGCTAGATCTTCTTGACGTTCGACGCCTGGAGCCCCTTGGGGCCGCGCGTCACCTCGAACTCGACGACATCCCCCTCGGCCAGAGTGCGGAAGCCGTTCATCTGGATGGCGGTGTAGTGGACGAAGACGTCCTCCCCGCCCTCCTGGGTGATGAACCCGTACCCCTTGGCCTCGTTGAACCACTTCACTCGTCCCTGCGCCATGCCTCGATACCTCACGGTTTCTTCGGGGGTGCCGCCCCCTCTGATTCGCCCCGCCCGGGCGGGGCGCCTTCCCTGGTGGAAGGCAAAGAAAAACGCCGCGCGAACTGGAACTCGCGCGGCGTTCGGTCTCGACCTGTGTCCACTACGACGTCCGTATGAGCCAGAACCAAGGTCAAACTTACACGACCGCCGCGGGCGCCGTCAATCGGGATCTATCGGTCGGGTCACCGGCCGGGAACCGTTGCGGGTGCCCAGCCACCCGGGAATGGCCACCGAGAAGCGGCCGGCGGTGCCGCCGGCCACCACCACGTGGATCTCCTCCGGGGAGGGGAACTTGGGCACCAGCGCGTCGGGTGATGGCGGGTTCCGGGTGAACCGGAGGTTGGTTCCTTCCCCGTGGTCGGGATCCGGCAACAACTCCCGGTACGGCCGGCGCACGGCCTCGAACAGGCGGCGGCGCAGGTCCGCCTTCGTCCACCCGTCGCCGGCCAGGGTCCGGGCATGCTCGGGCCCCACCACCAGCATCGTGGGCGAGTAGAGGGGAAAGTGCTTGCTGTTCCAGAGGCCGGCCATGGACCACCCCAGCGAGCCGGCCAGCTCCCGGGCGGTCCGGCTGGCGTGGTCCGAGATCCCGTGCGGGGCCTCGCCGGCGAAGAGGGTCACCGCGCTCGTGTCCGGGGCGAAGCCCTGCTCGACGTGGTAGGGCGGCCAGGGACTGGCCTCCTCGTTCTCGGCGATGCAGTACGTGTAACGCCCGGGGTGCCCGAAGGTGGACATCGAGATCTCTCCCGGCCGGGCGCCGCCGACGTTGATCATGAGCAGGCGCAGTGCCCGCCCGATGGTGGCGTTGGCGCGGAAGCCGGGGCCGAAGACCCCGAAACCGCTGTTGAGCCCGATCCGGGGGCGCACCGGCCCGTTGACCAGGATGAGCGGGGCCGCGAAGTGGGTCGAGGTGGCCACGCCGTGGAGGTTGAAGGCGGGATCGCAGGCGGCCGAGGCCGCCGCGATCACCACCGGGAGGTACTCGGGACGGCAGCCGGCCATGACCGCGTTGACCGCCACCTTCTCGACGCTGAGCCGCCCGTAGTTGGGAGGCAACTCGCCCAGGATGTCGTCAGGGGCCCGATGAGTGGCGGCGAGCATGCGGGCGACCCGGCGGCGCGTGGGCGGGACCACCGGCAGGCCGTCGGTGACGCCGCGCTCGAAGAAGATCTCGAAGTCGTCGTCGCTCGTCACCGGAGCGGAATCGTATCCCGACCGGTCCCGGTTCCACCAGCGCGCCCGCCGGGCCGCGGGTCAAATTGTCGGCGCCCTGACGGCCGCGGTCACCGCCGCGGCCGGGCGGCCCGGGGACCGGCGCCGGGCGCTGGGGTCGGCTCCCTCGAGGGCACGCGCCGCGACAAGCCCTGAAAATGTTTTCCCTTTCTTGGTCGGGCGGCGGGAATCGCACCCGGTCCGGCTCGGGTATCGGCCGTAAGTCAGCGTCAAACCGGGCTTTTTGTTCACCTGTGGCACGGAGTGTGCTAGTGTTGACCCACCTCGGCAAGAGGGCTCTTTTGACAACGGACCGGAACCTCTAAGCTGACGGGAGCGCCGATGCTCTACGACCTGCTCGCCGGAATGTTCTCGAACGACCTGGCGGTGGACCTGGGAACGGCCAACACGCTCGTGTACGTGCGCGGGGAGGGCATCGTCCTCAACGAGCCGTCGATCGTCGCCATCCACCAGGCCGATCATTCGGTGCTGGCGGTGGGCCACGAAGCCAAGGCGATGCTGGGACGCACGCCGGGCAACATCGTCGCCATCCGCCCGCTCAAGGACGGCGTCATCGCCGACTTCGACGTGACCGAGAAGATGCTCCATTACTTCATCAACAAGGTCCACCGGCGCCGGACGCTGGTGCGCCCGCGGATCGTGGTCGGCGTGCCGTCCGGGATCACCCAGGTCGAAAAGCGCGCGGTCCGTGACTCGGCGATGCAGGCCGGCGCCCGCGAGGTGTACCTCATCGAGGAGCCGATGGCGGCGGCCATCGGCGCCGGCCTGCCGATCCAGGAGCCGGGCGGCAACATGATCGTGGACATCGGCGGCGGCACCACCGAAGTGGCCGTCATCTCGCTCTCCGGCATCGTGTACTCGAAGTCGGTCCGCATCGCCGGCGACGAGATGGACGAGGCGATCGTGCAGTACATCAAGAAGCACTACAACCTGCTGGTGGGCGAGCGGCGGGCGGAGGAGATCAAGATCCAGCTGGGGTCGGCCTACCCGATGGGAGGCGAGCGTCGCACCATGGAGGTCAAGGGCCGGGACCTGATCGACGGGATCCCGAAGACCATCGTGATCACCGACGAGGAGATCCGGGAGGCGCTGCGGGAGCCGGTGATGACGATCGTGGAGACGGTCCGCACCTGTCTCGAGCGCACGCCCCCCGAGCTGGCGGCCGACATCGTGGACAAGGGCATCGTCCTCACCGGCGGCGGCGCCCTCCTGCGCGGCCTGGACCACCTCCTCCGGCAGGAAACGAACCTGCCGGTGACGGCCGGCGAGGACCCCCTCTCGTGCGTCGCGCTCGGCGTGGGCAAGGTCCTCGACGAGCTGGACCTGCTGAAGAAGGTCGCGATTCCCGCCTGACGGCGGACGGGCGAGGGGAGGTCCGGGTGCAGGTACGGCGGCTGGCGCTGCTCGGGGCGATCCTGGGCATCTGCCTGCTGCTCCTGACCGTGCAGAGCCGGGGCCGGACCACGGCCGCCGCCGACCTGGTGGCCCTGGTCACGACGCCGGTGCAGCGCGCCTTCGCCGCCGTCCACCGCGCCGCCTTCGGCGCCTGGACGACCTACCGGGACTGGAAGAACGTCCGGGCCGAGAACCTGCGCCTGCGCGAGGAGAACCAGCGGCTGCGCCTGGAAGCGCTGGCGGTGAGCGAGACGGCGGAGGAGAACCGCCGGCTGCGCCGGCTCCTGGACTTCCGGGGCCGGCTGCCGATGCAGACGCTCGCGGGGGAGATCATCGGCCGCGAGTGGGGGGGCTGGGTGCGATCGCTGACCGTGAACCGCGGCCGGGCCGACGACGTGCAGCGCCTGACCGCCGTCATCTCGCCCGACGGTCTCGTGGGTCGGGTGGTGGACGTGCGTCCCGGGGCCGCGGTCGTGCAGGTGCTCACCGACCCCGCCTCCACCGTGGGCGCCCACGCCGTGCGGTCGCGGACGCCCGGTGTCGTCGAGGGCGAGCCCCGGGGCACGCTGCGCTTCAAGTACATGGCCCGTGACGGCACCGGGCTCCAGGTCGGCGACCTCGTCGTCACCTCGGGTCTGGGCGGTGTCTTCCCCCGCGGCATCCCGATCGGGCGGGTGAAGGCGATCGAGGACCGCGGCGCGGCGCTGTTCTCGTACGCGGCCCTGGAGCCGGCGGTGGACTTCGCCCGGCTCGACGAGGTGCTGCTGGTGACCGGGGACCGGATGCAGGACCTGACCGCCTTCTTCACCGAGGACCGGGCCCGGTGAGGACACTGCTCGCGCTCACGGTCTTCGGCGGGGGCATGGCCCAGGCCACCGTGGCGCCCGTGCTCCGTGTCGGCGACGTGTCGCCCGACATCCCGCTGGTCATCGTGGTGCTGCTCGCGCTGCGCCGGGGGCCGGAGGTCGGCGCGCTGGCAGGCTTC
>DATLZL010000224.1:0-6365 GCA_035574035.1 Binatia bacterium
GCGGCCACCACCGCGGGCGTCACCGCCACCACCCCGGCCGGGCCGTACACACCAGCCGCTGGGACACCCACATGCCCGGCACCGTCTCCTGGAGCTGACCCATGAGCGTATCCCACGGCATCGCACTCGGCATGGCCGTCCTGGTGGCGTTCCTACTCGCCGACGGCCTGCGCTGGCTCCTGCACCACCTCAAGCGGGGTGGCCGGTGAACCACACCGCTCTGGGGGTGCTGCTTCTCCTCGCGGTCGCGGCCGTCTGGCTGGCAGCCGACCGCCTGATGCGGCATCTGGCCCGCCGTACGGCACGCCACTGCCACCCGTCCCAACTGCACGCCTCACAGCTGGCGGACGCGCTGGAGGAGCCGGTACGGCTCCCGCCACGGTGCGGCGACAGCCCGTATACCGAGGTCGAGACGTTCCCCACGCTGGACGTGTACGACCAGCAGCTGGCCGAACTGCACGACCGACTGTGGCCACAGGAGTGCTGGTATGCGGTCCTGGTCTGCCCTCACCCGCAGCTGACCGGCTACGACACGCACGGCGAGGCCCTGGAGCACGAGGACGGCGAGCCGTACGAATGCCCATGCGGCCGGATCCACGTCCGCCGCCCCGGCCGCCGTACCCGGCGCGCCAGCCGTACCCGACATTCATAGCTGCCCGCCAGCGCGCAGGGGTGCAGCGCCGCGCGGGCCCGGGGCGCTGGCCGTAGTGGCGTGAGGCCAGCGCCCCACCCACCTCCACCGCCTCCCACAGGCAGCCCCGCCCACCATCCGATCTTCAGAGGAAGCCATGAAACCCATCGACCAGGCGATACTCGCCGACTACGCCGCCACCGCATTGGCGGCCCGCCCCGGCTGGGACGTCCCGCACGAGTTCGCCACCCTCCACCGGGACGGCGACAAACTGACCGTCGGCGCGCTGACCGTCATCGACCCGGCCATGCCACCCAGCGCCTACCCCAAGCTCATGGGCAAGGTCGCCCAGCGGGCGGCCCGAGAGGACCTCGCCACCGGCAAGCGCACCCTGTATGGCTACAGCCTCCTCATCGAGGCGTTCGGGGTGGCCAAGCCCGTGAACCCCGCCCCGGAGGAGGCGGCCCAGTTCGACCGCGACTGTCGAGAACGCCGGTTCCATCTCCGGCCCGACGCCGTCGAGATCGCCAGCATCTACGTGGTCGACATTCACCAGCGATTTTGGACCTCCACCCGCGAGCGAGCGTCCGGCCAGGTCCAGCACCACTACTGCCCGACCCCGGACGGCGCGCCTGGGGGCGCGTTCATAACTGGCCTTCGGGCAGTCGCCCACGCCACCGCGGCCCGCGGTGTGGAGGCTCTCATGACACAGCCTGCATACCAGCCCGGGGAGACCGTCCGCGTCCTTATCGAGGGCCGCGTTTCTCCCACCAGCACGAGCACCACCACCATCGCCGTCGAGCACGGCGACAGCCTGACCGTGCTCGACACCACCGACCCGACCGTGAGCGTCTCCCGGCTCGAACCCGCGGACGGCCGGCCCCAGCCCGGCGAGATGTGGGCCGACGCCATGGACAACGAGTACTTCGCCGTCGGCGGCTGGAGCGACGTCGGCCCCAACCTGTACGGCTCCGACGGCACCCACTACAGCTGGTACGAGCTGCATCGCCACCCAGAGCTCGGCCCGATCCGCCGCATCCGCGCCGCGGCCTCCGCTCCGGTCGCGCCCGAGCGGCGCGACGAGGACGTGGAGGTGCCGTTCTGATGACGCAGCCCGCTGCCAAGATCCTCGCAAACGACACCCGCACCGCTGACCTCCTGTGCGAACAGATCGCCACCGCGCAGGCCTCGCTCGCCGCCGCGGCCGAGCTGCTCGGCCAGCTGTCCGTCGGCGGCGAGGACGGCGAGCTGCCCCCGCTCGACCACAGCGACGCCGTCGCCGAGCTACAGACCGCGCGCCGCGCCGTACGGCATGTGGCCCGCATCGTCGAGAGCCACGCCGACATCCTCGACGAGCTCGCCGGCGACCAGCCCGGCGAGGCCTCCTGCGTGCTGTGCGGCTGCACCGAGAACGCCGCATGCCCCGGCGGCTGCAGGTGGGTACCGAACATGCTCGGCGTCGACGTGTGCAGCGACTGCGTGGAGCAGCTGGCCCAGGCCGTCGCGGCCGACCAGATCGTCATCAACCGCGCCGACTTCGCCGGCTACATCGACTCCTTCCTCGGCAAGCTCGGCTTCGCCGCTCCGGAGACCATCCCGGCGCGCGTGGAACAGCTGCGCGACACGCTGCTAGGCCTTGTCCGCCTGGACGCCGACGAGCCCACCGATCAGGAGGCCCTGCACGGTGCGTGCGCCGATGAGGCCGCCCATCTGGAGCCGCCGCCGGCATTCACCGCCGCGCTCGGCTCCTCCCGCCTCGCGCAGGAAGGTGGCCAGCATGCGTGATCTCGGCCTGGTCCGCGTCGTCATCGGCATCCCCGGTGCCGACGGGTCGATATACACCCGCCACTGGACTGTTAGCCGGCAGACCGCCGAGGACATCGCCCGTCAACTCGGCACTCCCGAGACCGAGCTGATCGCCCCTCCCGAGGCCGCGGCTGGCGTGATCCGAGCCGTACGGGCTGTGCCGGGTGTGCTGCGCACCGACAGGGAGCGGTGATGGAGGCCTTGTTCAGCATCGAGCCCGTCCCGCCGGCGCCGCCTCCCGAGCGCGAATCGCACGATGTCCGCCGCACGAAGCGGCAAAAGGCGCTCCTGGCGGCCGGCAAGCACCCGCTAAGCGCCGTCCTGTCCCGATCCCTCCGCCTCCACGCTGAGGCCGCGCCACACGACGACCGGCGCGCCGAGGGCCGCCGCTGCGACAGCTGCGCCTTCCTGGCGAAGAACGGCTGGGGCTACCTCAAGTGCACCTTCGGCGACGGCCTGCGGGCCAGCCACAGCGAAGCATCCGATGTCCGCCGCTGGTGGCCGGCCTGCGTCGACCACCAGTTCAAGGAGAGCAATTGATGGACATAACCACGCGCGAGGGCCTGCATCGGCGGCTGGCCGCCGAGCTCCGCAACCGCACCGTCATCCGGTTCACCGTGCCCGATAGCGACCGCGGCCCAACGCACCACCGCGACGGCGACGCCTGGCTGATCCGGCTCTCGCCTGCCGAGGCACACACCGCCACCAGCGTGATCATCGAGACGCTGGAAAAGCTGGGCGTGATCCCCACCCGGGCGGTCCCGTTCACGGCGATGCGCGACCAGGTCGCCGCGGCCCTCGACCAGGCCGGCCACCGGCCCGCCGGGGAGGCCGACTTCGGCTACCGGCTGCACCGCCCCGTCGACTCCGGCGACCACCTCCTGGTGGTGTGCGAGGTGGGCGGGATGTGGCAGGCCATGCCCGGCCAGGCCGTACGGTCCGCGATCGCCCAGCACCTCGGCCACTACGCCGCCACGTTGACCGCGGCCGGGTACGGCGTCGCCGCCTGGGAGCGCGACGGCCAGCCCGCCGCCCTGATCGTGGCCGCCACCCAGGAGTCAGCTGACGCCCAGGCCCCCGCCGTCCGGCAGGCGCTCACCGAGCTCAACCCCGCGAAGGAGCCGTGATGGCCACTCCGCAGATCGACGGCGCGGCACACACGCGCCGTCGCCCCCACAAGGCCAAGGTGTCCCCGTGGGGGCTCTCGCACCGCGACGAGGAGCGGGAGAAGGTCCTCACCTACATCCCCACCGACGAGGCATACAAGCGGGCCGCCCGGCGTGCGCGGGTCAAGGCGGCCCTGACGTGCCTGCTTCGGGATGAGGCGCCTGACGATCTGCTGGACATGCTCGGCATCCCCGAGGAGGAGTGCGAGCTCGCCAGGGACGTGCTGGACCGTGTCGCCCCGGGAAAGGCCGGCGAGCGTGGCAAGAGGTGCCCGCGCTGCCGGCACGCCCGCCTGAGGCGGGACTACTACCGCAACGACGCCAACCTGGACGGGCTCGCGGTCTGGTGTAAGCCGTGCTTCGCCGAGATCCGAGAGGCGGGGGTCGGCTGATGAACACCCTCATCCTCATCGCCGGCCTGGTCGCCCTCACCGCCTTGGAGGGCCTGTGGTGGTGGGCGCACGGCCGCCACCAGCAGGCCGTCATCCGGCGGCTGCGCTGGCAGCTGGGCACCGCCGCGCTGGCGCTGGAGAACGCCTGCGCCGACCGGGACGAGGCGTGCAAGCAGCTGGGCAAGGTAGAGGCGGAGAACGCCGCCCTGCGGGCCCGGAACGAGATGCTGACCGGCCTGATCGGAGACCGGCCATGATCCCCCGCACGGTCGGCCAGCGGGTCCTCGACTCCGGCCCGCGCGGCCCCCGCTACGGGCGCATCGTCGGCCTCGGCCAGATGCGCGGGGAGGACGTCGTCTACATCGCCTGGGAGCAGCGCAAGCCCGGCTATGAGGACATGGCGTGGCTGGACACGCTCCGCGCGGCCGACGTCATCCCGGTCGGTGCGTGGTGACCCGGCCCGCGCCGCCGTACTGCTGCGCCCTCGCGGTGTGGGAGGGCGACACCCGCCACCCCCAGACGTGCCCCGAGGCGCGGCCCGAAGCCCGACCCCAGACACGAGCGTCCCACCCGGAGGACCGCCATGGCTGACGTGGCTGACGTGTTCGAGTGGCCCTCCTGGGCCACCCTCACCCAAGACGAGGACGGCCAGTGGCGGATCACCCTGACCGGCCCCGTCCAAGGCTGCGCGATAGCCGACTCGGTGGAACCGCTCCAGAGGCTCGTCACGGCCATCCAGTCGTGGCCCGTCATGGGAGGTGCCCGTTGACCCCTCTGGAGCTGTACGCCGCCGTCGACGCCCGCCGCCGCCAGCTCGGCCTGCTCTGGTGGGAGGTCGAGGTCCAGGCCGACATCAGCAACACGCAGCGGGAGCGGCTGCGGGCCGGCCGTCCCAGCGCCGTCACGCGCCGGCGGGTGGAGGAGTGGCTGCGAAGACAGGCCCCGCCGGGTGGGAGCGACTAGGCGGCGGAGCGGGAGGGACGTGCGCGACCTGGAATGCGGAGGAGCCCCTACGGGTGGTGGGGGCTCCTCGTCATGCCTTCTCGTCCTTGGCGGCCTTCTCGGCGTTCACCCGGGCGCGGCGCACCCATTCGCGGTCGAAACCGATCTCGCGGGCGATCTCGCTGACCTGCTCGCCGTCGGCGAGGGCGGCGAGGACTTCGGCGGCCAGTTCCTCGCGGGCCGTCTTCTCGGTCTGCAAGGCGCGTCGGTAGGCGCGGCCGAGCTGTCGCAGTCGCTTCCGGCGCGGGTCGTCCATGCGGTCATCGTGCCACAGGGCATGTGGCAGCAGCGTGTGGCCTGGGGTCATGTCGTCAAGTCTGCCAGATCAAAATGCCTATGGCTATGGCATAGGCAGCGCCATAGGGTGAGGCATAGTATGTGTCACCGGATCGCTACGAAGGAGGCGGGATGACCAGAGGAAACGGCGGTACACAACGCCGAAGACGGGTCTAGCTCCGGACCTACAGAACTACGAGCAGACTGGAGCAACGTACGTGGCGGGAAACTTCGCCAAGATCTACAACTCGATCTGGGCAGACCCGGAATTCAGGGACCTCACCCGAGGACGCCAGTGGCTGTACTTCACGCTCATCAGCCAGCCCGAGCTGAATATCGCCGGCGTGCTGACCACCACCGAGCGGCGGATCACCGGCTGCGCGGCCGACTTCACCGTCGACGAGCTCCACGAGGACCTCGCCGCGTTGCAGGACCGCGCCTTCATCCTGATCGACGAGGAGCACGATGAGATCTTCGTGCGCACCTACATCAAGTGGGACGACCAGTGGCGCACGCCCAACGTGCTGATCGGGATCCTGCGGGCCGCCACGATGGTGCGCTCGCCGAGGATCCGAGCCCAGCTCGCGATCGAGTTGTCCCGCCTGGACCTGTCGCTCATGGACGGCAAGCGCGCCGAGGAGATGCGGCGCCGGGTGGCGGAGACGGTTGCCCTCCTCACTCCAAGGGTTCCGACAACCCTTCCGGGAAGGGTTGTCGGAACGGTTACGGAAAGGGTTACCGCAACGGTTACGGAAGGGTTCCAGCAACCCTTCCCGGAACCCTTGGGCGAACCCTTCCTTGAAGTTGTAGTTGATGTTGTAGATGAAGTTAAAGACCGTACTTCGGTAACTGTCGGCCAAGATCAACAACAGGAGGGGCCGGATCCTTCGGATCCTGTCGCCTCCGGCGACGGAGCACCCGACAGCACACCGGCGAAGATCCCCCGAGTTCAACCCGGCAGCGACCAAGACCCGGACTTCGCCGCGTTCTGGGACGCCTACCCGCGCAAAGTCGGTAAGCCGTCGGCCTGCCGCGCCTGGAAGAAAGCGATCAAGGCGGGGGCGGACCCGTCCGACATCGTCGCTGCCGTCC
>DATLZL010000225.1:0-3399 GCA_035574035.1 Binatia bacterium
AGCAACTGGGGCCGCTGGGGCGCCGATGACGAGCTGGGCACGGTCAACCTGATCACGCCGGCCAAGCGCCGCCAGGCGGCCCGGCTGGTCGAGGACGGGGTGTCGGTGACGTGCGCCCGGCCGATCTCGACCGAGATCGCCGCCGACACCACGTTCCAGCCGCTGCGGTTCATGGTGGACAGCGGGGAAGGGAGGGACACCGCCTCGCCGGAGCGGATCCTGGAACGCCGGGGCGCCTCGGAGTTCATCGGCATGGTCTTCCACGGCTACACGATCACCCACGTGGACACGCCGGCCCACTACTTCTGGCAGGGGCGGCTCTACAACGGCCGCTCGTGCAACCTGGTCACCTCGCGGGAGGGCGCCCAGGTGGAGTCGGTGGACCTGCTGCGCGACGGCGTGGTGAGCCGGGGCGTGCTGCTCGACGTCGCGGCCGTGCGCGGCCGGTGGCTGGGCGCCGGCGAGGGCGTGATGCCCGAGGACCTGGAGGCGGCCGAGAAGGCGCAGGGCGTGCAGGTGGAGGAGGGCGACATCCTCCTGGTCCGCACCGGTTACTACGCGCGGCGTCTGGCCGAAGGTCCCCGGAACCCGATCCGCGACGGCTCGCCGGCCGTCCACGTGGCGGCGGCCCCGTGGCTGCGGGAGCGGGGCGTCGCGATGCTGGGCAGCGACACCCACAACGACATCGCGCCGCTGCCCTATCCCCGCCTGGGCAACGCGCTCCACATCGTGGCGCTGGTCGCCATGGGCCTCTGGCTCATCGACAACGCCAACCTGGAGGATCTGGCCCGGGCCTGCGCCGCCCGCCGGCGCTGGGCGTTCATGCTCACGCTGGCGCCGCTGCGCCTGCCGGCGGCGACGGGCTCGCCGGTCAACCCGATCGCGCTCTTCTGAGGTGGCCCTGTCGGAGCCCGCGCTCGGCGCCCTGCTGGCGCTGGGCGCGGCGTTCGCGTGGGCGGGGACGAGCCTGCTCGTGCGCACGCTGACGCCGCCCTTCACCACCGTCGGGCTCAACGCCGCCCGCACGCTGGCCGGCGGGGCCCTGCTCTGGGTCTGGGTGCTGGGACGGGGCGGAGCCGGCGACGTGGCCGCGGTCGCCGCCCGCGACCTGGCCCTGCTGGCGGGCTCCATCGTGCTCGCCATCGCGATCGGGGACACCGCGTTCTTCGACAGCACGCGCCGGCTGGGTCTCGGGCGCGGCATGACGATCGCCATGACCTACCCGCTGGTGGCCGCCGCCCTGGCCACGGCCCTGCTGGGCGAGCCGTTGACGTGGCAGCTCGGCGCCGGCACCGTCCTGACCCTGGCCGGGCTCTTCGTCCTGATCCGCGGGCGCGGCGACGAGGAAGCGGCTCAGTCCGGGTGGGGCGTCGGGGTGGCCGGCGCCGTGGTGGCCTCGCTCGCCTGGGGGATCTCGAGCGTCCTGCTCAAGGCGCCGCTCCAGGGCGTGGACCCCGTCACCGCCCAGGCCATCCGGCTGCCGATCGCCGGTGCCCTGCTGGCCGCGACCCCGTGGGCCGGGGGCCTGGCGCCGGCGCTCCGGGGCGCGTCGGCCGGGACGCTGGCGCGCCTGGCCGCGCTGGGCGGGCTCACCGCCGTGAGCTCGGTCATGTTCGTGGCCGGCCTGAAGTACGCCGGAGTAGCGGTCGCGACCGTGCTCTCGGCGACGGCGCCGCTGTTCGCGATCGCGCTCGGCCTGGCGTTTCTGGGCGAGCGCGTGACGCGGCCCGTGGCCGCCGGGGCGGCGATCGCGGTGGCGGGCATCGTCGTGCTGCAGCTGTAGGACTCCGGGCGCCGGCCGGCCGGCGCCCGGAGACGTCCGCTCAGCCGCGGAACTTCTCGGGGAACTGCTTGACGATGGCCTGGGCCAGCGGCGTCGCGATGCCCTGCATGTGGCCGGCGGCCGTGCGCAGGGCCCGGTACGCCCGCGGGGCGTCACCCGCCGCCTGGGCGTCGATGACCTCCTTGAGCGTCAGGATGTGGTGCTTGACCAGGTCGGCCACCGCCGCCCGGGTCAGGTTCGGGTTGGCCGAGGACAGGAAGGTGCCGAGCTCGTGCGTGTAGCCGAGCAGGGCGTTCACGGCCTGCTCCTGCTTGGCCTTGTCGCGGCCGCCCAGGCCGACCGTGTAGTCCACCACGAAGCCGATGTGACGGCGCCAGAGGGGCAGGAACGCCTTCTCGGCGTCCGCGCCGTAGACGATGCCGACGGCCTGCGCGATCGCCACCGAGTTCTGGTCGAGCGCCGCCGCCGCGGCTTGAAATTCGGCCTGCCGGCCGCCGAGGGCGGCGCCGGTCGCCGCCGCGGCCAGGTAGACGTGCTCCTGGAACAACAGGTTGAGCGTCGTCTGGAGCGCGGCGGGGGTCATCGGCGTCCCGGCCCCGGCCATCGAGGCCGCGGCCTGCGTGCACGCGGTCCCGAGCGCTCCCACAAGCAGGGCTGCCACCAACGCACGAACTGCTGGCTTCATCGCGTCCTCCTTTCCGGAAGGCTCTGCCCTCCGGGCGGCGCCGTCGGGCCTCCGCGGCGGCCCGTCGCCGCCAGTCACCTCCTCTACGGCGCCGGGGTGCCGGCCGGATTGGGCCGCCCGCGGACGGCGCGCCCCGGGCTTGTGGCGGAGGGCGCCGGTCTGCTAGGGATGGCTGGCGTGACCGAGTCGGCGGAGGAGCTCGTCCGGAAGATGGCCGGCGGTGACCGTCTGGCGTTCGAGCGCTTCTACGACCGCTATGCGCCGCTCGTCTACGCGCTGGTCCGGCGCGTCGTCAGGGAGCCGGCCGACGCCGCCGAGGTCCTCCAGGACGTCTTCTGGGAGGCTTGGGAAGCGGCCGGCCGCTACGACCCTGGACGGGGGACCGTGGAGGCCTGGCTCCTGGTCCGGGCGCGGGCCCGGGCGATCGACCGGCTGCGCTCCGTTCGTAGAAAGGGTATGGCGATCCCTTCGGGGGAGGGAACGGGACAGGCGGTCCCGGTGGATCCTGGTCCGGGCCCGGACAGCGAGGCCGGGGACCGCCTGGAGGTCGCGGGCGCTCTCCAGGCCCTGCCGGAGCCCGAGCGCCGCGTGCTGGAGCTCGCGTACTGGGAGGGTCTGACCCAGACCGAGATCGCCGAGCGCCTGGGCCAGCCGCTCGGCACGGTGAAGACCCGGATGCGGCAGGCTCTGGGACGGCTCCGGGAGGTCGTGAGGCGGCGGCAGGCATGAGCCACGAGCCCTTCGAGGATCAGGCGGCGGCCTACGCGCTGGGGGCGCTGGACGGTGGAGAGCGCGCCGCGTTCGAGGCCCACCTGGCCGCGGGCTGCTCGCGCTGCGAGGACGTCCTGCGCGAGGCGCGCGAGGCGCTGGTCGAGGTCGCGCGCTCGCTGCCGCCGGAGGCGCCGCCGCCGGCCGTGCGGGAAGCCCTCCG